>CAUGKJ010000023.1 GCA_959600045.1 uncultured Haemophilus sp. | reverse complement strand
AAGTGTACTTTATTCCAGAAGGGACGCCACTGAAAACACAATTAGCGAATTTCCGTACGAAAAAAGAACGTATTGGTTTAGTGGTGGACGAATATGGTGACATTAAAGGACTAGTCACGCTTGAAGATATTTTAGAAGAAATTGTGGGTGATTTTACAACCACTACTACACCGACTATTGAACAAGAAGTCGTTCAGCAATCTGATGGTTCGATGATTATTGAAGGCTCGGCAAATCTTCGTGATTTGAATAAAATGTTTGGTTGGGAATTAGATACAGAAGATGCACGCACCTTTAATGGTTTGATTCTCGAGCATCTTGAAGATATTCCTGATGAAGGAACGGTTTGTGAAATCAATGGTTTAAGAATTACTATTTTAGAAGTCAGCGATAACATGATCAAGCAAGCAAAAGTGGAGAAGTTAGCCTCCTAAATACGGCTTTTTCTAACCGCTCTTTTTTTTAGAAGTACGTTATTTTTACAAAGGACTGAATATGACGGATAAAATTCGTTTAACACAATACAGCCACGGCGCAGGTTGAGGCTGTAAAATTTCGCCTAAGGTGTTAGGGACAATTTTACAGACTAAACTCGAAAAATTTGCTGACCCCAATTTATTAGTGGGAAATGAAACAGCTGATGACGCTGCGGTTTATGATCTTGGTAATGGTACTGCAATTATCAGTACCACGGATTTCTTTATGCCGATTGTGGACGATCCTTTTGATTTTGGACGTATTGCCGCAACCAATGCCATTAGCGATATTTTTGCAATGGGTGGTAAGCCGATTATGGCAATTGCCATTTTAGGTTTTCCGATTAATAAATTGCCGGCAGAAGTGGCACAGAAAATTGTTGATGGTGGCCGTTCTGCTTGTCATCAAGCGGGGATTTCCCTTGCAGGAGGACACTCGATTGATGCACCAGAACCCATTTTTGGTTTAGCCGTAACAGGCGTTATAGCAACGGATCGTGTAAAACGTAATGCCTCAGCAGAAGCGGGGTGTAAGCTTTATTTAACCAAACCATTAGGTATTGGTGTGCTGACTACTGCCGAGAAAAAAGGCAAATTAAAACCAGAACATCAAGGATTGGCAACAGCAGCTATGTGCCAAATGAATCTGATTGGTAGCCAATTTGCGGAAGTTGCAGGTGTCACCGCAATGACAGATGTAACTGGCTTTGGTTTGTTAGGGCACTTGGCTGAAATCTGTGAAGGCTCAAATCTCAATGCGGTTGTGTATTTTGATAAAATCAAATTATTAGATGGCGTAGCAGATTATATTGCAGAAGGTTGTGTACCAGGTGGAACCAACCGTAACTTTGAAAGCTATGGTCATAAAATTGGTCCTCTTACGGATTATCAAAAGGCAGTACTTTGCGATCCTCAAACCTCTGGTGGCTTGTTGATTGCGGTTAAACCAGAAAGTGAGGCGGAAATCTTAGAGATTGCAAAAAAAGCCGGTATTGAGCTTAGTGAGGTCGGTGTATTAAAACCTCATCAAGAAGGTGTATTGGTTGAAGTTGAATAAATCATTTTCGTCAAAATAAAAAGTGCGGTGAAATTCACCGCACTTTTTTATTCTTTATTTTCCTTGTTTTCTTTGTTGTTGGAATACATCGAGTCAATAATATGACGATAGCGTTCCATAATCACTTTTCGGCGTAATTTTAGCGTAGGCGTGATTTCACCAAGTTTGACGCTAAATGCCTGAGAGAGTAGCGTAAATTTCTTCACTTGCTCGAAGTGAGCCAATTCTTTTTGAAGACTTTCGATACGTTGTTCAAACATCTTGATAATTTCAGAGTGTTTGAGTAATTCCATGCGATCTTGATACTTAATATTCAGTTTTTTCGCATATTCTTCTACGCTATCAAAACAAGGCACGATCAACGCTGAAACATATTTTTTTGCATCAGCAATAATCGCAATTTGTTCGATAAATTTATCTTTACCAATTTTCCCTTCAATATATTGTGGTGCAATGTATTTACCGTTAGACGTTTTCATCAATTCTTTAATGCGGTCGGTAATAAATAAATTACCTTCAGCATCAAATTCACCTGCATCTCCCGTTTTCAAGAAACCATCTTCGGTGAAGGCTTGGGCCGTTTCTTCAGGCTTTTTATAGTAACCTTTCATCACCATGCCACCACGAACCAGAATCTCGTTATTTTCCCCAATTTTAACTTCGGCATTTGGCATTAATTTACCAATAGAATTCGGATTAAAATGATGGTCATCCCAGCAAGAAACGGTAGCTGTGGTTTCTGTCATGCCATAACCGAGTTTGATATTAATCCCAATGCTATGGAAGAAAAGGCCAATGGTTGGTTCTAATTTTGCGCCACCACAAGGCATCATTTTGATACGTCCGCCTAACAATGAACGCAGTTTAGACAGCACCAGTTTATCGGCAAGCGAATAACGTTTTTTCAAGAAGAATGGGACCTTTTTATTTTGAGAGAGAAGATCAAAACGTTTTTGTCCTACTGCAATCCCCCAATGGAAAATCATCTGACGAATAAAAGGGGCTTTTTGTACTTTATCAAGTACGGCAGAATAAATTTTTTCATAGAAACGCGGCACTGCACACATAAAGGTTGGGCGCACTTCTGTTAATGTTTCACGTACTTGATTGGTATCTTCGAGATAACAAAGAATTGCTCCGCGATGTAACACATAGGCAACCCAAGCACGCTCAAAAATATGGCTAAATGGTAAAAAAGAAAGTGAAACCTCATCTTGATTAACATCTAATGCAATATCATGGGCTTCAAGTTGATGCGCCAAGTTATTGTAATCGAGCATTACGCCTTTCGGTTCACCTGTTGTGCCAGAGGTGTAGATGATCGTGAATAAATCATCCATTGCCTTACTTGCTAAGCGAGTTTCAAATTCAGCTTGAAATTCGTCTGTACCTAATTGAATTAAATCGTCCCAATGGCAGGAAAAGGTAGTTTCTGTCAGTTGAATTTTTTCTTTCATGGCCACAATTTTTTGTAATTGTGGACACTGATGTGCAATTTCTAACGCTTGATCATATTGTTCTTGATCGCCGACAAACAGAATTTTGACATCGGCATGATTTAAAATAAATTCTGCCTGTTGTGCCGTATTGGTTGCATAAATTGGAACGGTGATAGCTCGGACTTGAAGTGCCGCAATATCTGCGATTGTCCAACGTGACATATTGTGCGCAAAAATTGCAATTTTGTCTTGTTCTTGAATATTGCAAGCAAGAAAAGCTAATGAAAGCTGATCAAGCTGTTGTTGGAATAAGTTCCATGAAATATCTTTCCACAAGCCATTAATTTTATGGCGAAGTGCGGTTGAATTTTGACGAGTTTTTGCCTGTTGGCGAATTCGATTGACGAAATGACGTTCTAAATTCATATAAGCCTTATTTGAGCGAACAACTGTACGCTAATATAAACGAAATAAATTTAAAATCTAGTGAAATGTTGTTATTTTGTGAATATAGAATAAATAATAGACATATTTATTTTTCTATTTTTATCTCTGGATGAGAAATAAAGAATTCAAAAATATTGATTAAGTGAAATGGATTGGAAATAAAAAAACCGCTCTAAAAAGAGCGGTTAATTTTTTAGCTATTTTTGATTAGCCTTTGTAGTTGTAAATGTGTGCAACTAAGTCTAATACTTTGTTTGAGTAACCAGTTTCGTTGTCGTACCAAGATACTAATTTAACGAAAGAATCAGTTAATGCGATACCCGCATCAGCATCAAATACAGAAGTTAAAGCACAACCGTTGAAGTCTGTAGAAACTACAGCATCTTCAGTGTAACCTAAAACGCCTTTTAATTCGCCGTTGAAAGTTTTACCTTCAGCTGCATCTTTGATTGCTTGTTTGATTTGTTCGTAAGTTGCTGGTTTTTCTAAGTTTACAGTTAAGTCAACTACAGAAACGTTTGGAGTAGGAACACGGAACGCCATACCAGTTAATTTACCGTTTAATGCTGGTAATACTTTACCAACAGCTTTCGCAGCACCGGTAGATGAAGGGATGATGTTTTGTGATGCACCACGACCACCGCGCCAGTCTTTAGCTGATGGACCATCAACAGTTTTTTGAGTCGCTGTTGTTGCGTGAACAGTAGTCATTAAACCATCTTTGATACCGAAAGTTTCGTGAACAACACGTGCTAAAGGAGCTAAACAGTTTGTAGTACAAGAAGCGTTAGACACAATGTCTTGACCTGCGTATGCACCGAAGTTTACACCACGTACGAACATTGGTGTGCTATCTTTAGAAGGACCAGTTAATACGACTTTTTTCGCACCAGCAGTGATGTGTTTGCGTGCTGTTTCATCAGTTAAGAATAAACCAGTTGCTTCAACTGCAACATCAACGCCGATCGCACCCCAGTTAAGGTTTGCAGGATCACGTTCAGAAGTAACACGGATAGTTTTACCGTTTACGACTAAGTTACCGTCTTTAACTTCAACAGTACCGTCAAAACGACCGTGAGTTGAATCGTATTTCAACATGTAAGCCATGTATTCAACGTCGATTAAGTCGTTGATACCTACAACTTCGATGTCATCGCGATGTTGTGCTGCACGGAATACGATACGACCGATACGGCCGAAACCGTTGATACCAATTTTAATAGCCATAAGATTTTCACCTTCTATTTTTTTAAGTTAAACAAAATCGTTGCTCTAACGAGTTCCCGTGGATTATAGCATGGGCATTTTGATAAAAAAAAGGGTATATACCACTTTTTTGTGATCTCGATCACTTTTTAACAATTTGGTAAAACAAATGAAAATTTGACCGCACTTTTCGTTTTCTTTTTGTATAATAAAAACAAACAACAAGAAGAGGTTTCAATTATGTCTCAAGGTAATTTATATATTCTTTCTGCACCAAGTGGGGCGGGCAAGTCATCATTAATTTCGGCGTTATTAGAAAAAAATCAAGGCACGAAAAAAATGGTGTCTATTTCACACACAACGCGTTCTCCTCGTCCAGGCGAAAGTCATGGTGTGCATTATTATTTTGTTTCCGTAGAAGAATTTGAAACCTTAATTGAAAAAGGTCATTTCTTAGAATATGCAAAAGTGTTTGGTGGCAATTATTACGGCACTTCATTGCCAGCAATTGAAGAAAACTTGGCTAAGGGCATTGATGTGTTTTTAGATATTGACTGGCAAGGTGCACAGCAAATTCGTCAAAAAGTACCTTCTGTAAAAAGTATTTTCATTTTGCCACCGTCATTGCCAGAATTAGAACGTCGTTTGATTGGACGCGGACAGGATAGCAAAGAGGTTATTGCTGAGCGAATGTCAAAAGCAATCAGCGAAATTTCGCATTATGATGAATATGATTACGTTATTGTGAATGATAATTTTGAACAGGCATTGGCAGATTTACAAAGCATTTTGCAGGCAGAACGCTTGACCAAAGCTTATCAACAAACAGAAAATGCAGACTTAATTCATCAGCTACTAGCAAAATAAGCTTGAATTGAGTACAATATTTTCCCTTTATAGACATTATTTTTAACATCGGAGTAAAACATGGCTCGAGTGACTGTGCAAGATGCAGTAGAAAAAATTGGTAACCGTTTTGATTTAATTTTAACCGCCGCTCGTCGTGCGAGACAATTAGAATTACATCAAAGTGAGCCGTTAGTGCCGGAAGATAACGATAAACCAACTGTAATCGCATTACGTGAAATCGAAAAAGGATTAATCAACCAAGAAATCATGGATGCAAAAGAGTATTTAGATGCGGCAGCTTCTCAACGTAATGAAGATGTGGCAGTAGCGTTAATCGCAGAATAATCTCATTAAAGTGCGGTCAAAATTAAAGTTATTTTGATCGCCTAGTCTTTCTCTCTACAAAAAGTCAGGTGTCCTTTGGAATTGTTTGCCGATTTAGATCGAATTATTCAGGGGTATTTGCCCGCCGATAAAATTGAATTAATCAAACGTGCATTCGTCATTGCGCGAGATGCTCACGAAGGACAATTTCGCTCAAGCGGCGAACCTTACATTACTCACCCTGTTGCAGTAGCTTCAATTATTGCGGAAATGCATTTAGACCATGAAGCAATCATGGCTGCATTATTGCATGATGTTATCGAAGATACCCCTTATACCGAATCCCAATTAAAAGATGAATTTGGTGCTAGCGTAGCCGAAATTGTTGATGGTGTATCGAAACTAGATAAATTGAAATTCCGTACCCGCCAAGAAGCACAGGTTGAAAACTTCCGCAAAATGATTTTAGCGATGACTCGAGATATTCGCGTCGTCTTAATCAAACTGGCTGACCGTACCCATAATATGCGAACATTGGGTTCATTGCGTCCTGATAAACGTCGTCGTATCGCAAAAGAAACCCTAGAGATTTACTGTCCATTAGCCCACCGTTTAGGCATCGAGCATATAAAGAATGAATTAGAAGATTTATCTTTTGAAGC
This sequence comes from uncultured Haemophilus sp., assembly GCA_959600045.1. GTDB lineage: Bacteria > Pseudomonadota > Gammaproteobacteria > Enterobacterales > Pasteurellaceae > Haemophilus_D. The sequence goes on along the minus strand of CAUGKJ010000023.1, from coordinate 3,302 downwards.
AATGCATCCTCGCCGTTATGAAGTGCTAAAAAAGCTTGTCGAACAAGCGCGTGGATCTCGTCAAGAATTGATTCAACGTATTTCTAATGATATTTCACAACGTCTTGATAATGTAGGTATTACAAATCGTATTTGGGGACGTGAAAAACATCTCTATAAAATTTACCAAAAAATGCGCACGAAAGATCAGAAATTCCATTCTATTATGGATATTTATGCTTTCCGCGTTATTGTGAATTCAGTGGATGATTGCTATCGCGGGTTGGGGCAAATGCATAGTTTGTATAAGCCTCGTCCTGGTAAAGTGAAAGATTATATTGCTGTGCCACGTGCAAATGGCTACCAAGCACTACAAACCTCAATGATTGGCCCTCATGGGGTGCCTATAGAAGTTCATCTTCAGACTGAAGAAATGGAACAGGTTGCCGAAATGGGCGTTACCGCTCATTGGGTGTATAAAGAAGGTGGTAAAAATGATAGCACCACTGCTCAAGTACGTGCACAACGTTGGTTACAAAGCCTGGTAGATATTCAACAAAACGTGGGTAACTCCTTTGAATTTATTGAAAACGTAAAATCTGAGTTCTTCCCGAAAGAAATCTATGTTTTTACGCCGAAAGGTCGTATCGTTGAATTACCAATGGGCGCAACAGCTGTCGATTTTGCTTATGCCGTGCATTCTGATGTGGGAAATCATTGTGTTGCAGCAGTAGTAGAGCATAAACCTTATCCGTTATCTCAAGCTTTAGAGTCTGGTCAAACCGTTGAGATTGTAACCAGTGAAAATACTCATCCAAGTGTCAGTTGGCTAAACTTTGTGGTGACCGCTCGCGCAAGAACTCGTATTCGTCATTTCTTAAAATTATTGCGTGCAGATGATGCCGTTCAAACGGGTAAAAAACAGCTAGAAATGGCTCTGAAACCACATTATCTCTCTGAGGTTTCTGAAGAGAAAATTCAAGCAGTACTGAATGAATTGAATCTCTCAAGTCTTAATGAGCTTTTTATGGAAATTGGTGTGGGCAATCAAATGTCGAGCGTTATTGCTCACCAATTAATGGATGAAGCTATTGAAATTGATGTGGATGATGTGTCTGAAAATACCCAAAGCACACTAACATTGAGCCGAGATGGCGAAATGAAAGCGTCTTTCGCTCAATGTTGTCATCCAATTCCGGGTGATCCGATCGTGGCATTAAGTACTGCGAAGAAAGGTGTGGTTGTACATCATCAAGCTTGTTCTAATTTAACGTCAAGTAATACCAAAGATTTTACTGCTGCAAAATGGGAAGAGGCAGAAAGTGCGGTCAATTTTGATGCTGAATTACACATTGAAATGCTTAATGAACAAAATGTATTAGGTAGCCTCATGACAGCCGTCACGACTTGCGAAAGTAATATTCAAAGTATTTGGACTGAAGAATTAGAGGATAATGTGCTATTAGTCATTATCCAAGTTGGCGCGAGAGATATCTATCATTTAGAAAACATTATGCGAAAAATCAAACAAATTACCAGTGTGATTCGTTTGAAGCGCAATATTAATGAAGCATAATGAGCACGCAACTTCTCGATGCCGTTCCTCTAACCACTTTATCTGGTGTAGGTGCGACAATTTCCGATAAATTAAGCCGTATTGGAATTCATAATCTCCAAGACTTGCTTTTTCATTTACCTATCCGTTATGAAGATCGCACGAGAATTACACCCATTGCTGATCTTCGCCCTGAACAATATGCCACCATTGAAGGAGTTGTCCAAACCTGTGAAGTTGCCTTTGGGCGCCGTCCTATTTTAACCGTAAGTCTCTCTGATGGAACGAGCAAGATTATGCTCCGTTTTTTCAATTTTAATGCGGGGATGAAAAACAGTTTTCAGATTGGTACGCGCGTCAAAGCGTTTGGTGAAATTAAACGCGGGCGTTTTATGGCGGAAATTCATCATCCTGAGTATCAAATTATACGGGATAACGCGCCATTGGTTTTAGAGGAAACGCTCACACCAATTTATTCCACAACAGAAGGTTTAAAACAAAATTCATTACGTAAGCTAACCGATCAAGCATTGGCTTTACTCGATAAAATCCAATTAACGGAAATTTTACCTAATGAATTTAATCCGCATCCTTTTAGTCTAAAGGAGGCTATTCGATTTTTGCATCGTCCGCCGCCAGATATCTCATTAGATATTTTGGAGAAAGGACAACATCCCGCACAGCAACGACTTATCTTTGAAGAACTTTTAGCGCACAATCTTGCAATGCAAAAAGTGCGGTTGGGTACGCAGCAGTTTTTAGCGTTGCCATTGCATTATCAAACTGATTTGAAACAACGTTTTCTTGCATCTTTGCCGTTTCACCCAACAAATGCTCAAAATAGAGTGGTGGCAGATATTGAACAGGATTTAGCGAAAGATTATCCAATGATGCGACTTGTTCAAGGTGATGTGGGTTCAGGGAAAACGTTAGTTGCAGCCTTAGCTGCCTTATTAGCGATTGATGATGGCAAACAAGTGGCTTTAATGGCACCAACAGAGATTTTAGCGGAACAGCATGCGAATAATTTCCGCCGTTGGTTAGAGCCTTTCGGTATTGAAGTTGGCTGGTTAGCGGGTAAGGTGAAAGGGAAAGCTCGCCAAGCCGAACTGGAAAAAATTAAGTCCGGTGCGGTACAAATGGTGGTGGGTACGCATGCTTTGTTCCAAGAAGAAGTAGAATTTGCCGATTTAGCCTTGGTAATTATTGATGAACAACATCGCTTTGGCGTACATCAACGTTTAATGTTACGAGAAAAAGGCGAAAAAGCAGGATTTTATCCCCATCAACTGATTATGACAGCAACACCAATCCCGAGAACGTTAGCGATGACGGTTTATGCCGATCTAGATACGTCGATTATTGACGAATTGCCACCAGGTAGAACGCCGATTACGACAGTTGTTATTTCAGAAGAGCGTCGTGATGAAATCGTTGCTCGAGTAAAAAATGCCTGTATTAATGAAAAACGCCAGGCTTATTGGGTTTGTACGTTAATTGATGAATCTGAAGTGTTAGAGGCGCAAGCAGCAGAGGCTATTTGGGAAGATTTAACGAAAGCGTTGCCGATGCTTAAAATTGGTCTTGTACATGGGCGAATGAAACCGCAAGAAAAACAAGATATTATGGCTGCCTTTAAAAATGCAGAACTCGATTTGCTTGTGGCCACAACCGTAATCGAAGTGGGCGTAGATGTACCCAATGCCAGTCTCATGATCATTGAAAATGCTGAGCGCTTAGGTTTATCACAACTCCATCAGTTACGTGG
>CAUGKJ010000022.1 GCA_959600045.1 uncultured Haemophilus sp. | reverse complement strand
TGCTGAACGTATTGCACAATTAAAACAAGATTCTATTTTGATCAATGCAGCACGTGGTACGGTAGTGGATATTGATGCTTTAGCAGCTGCACTTGAACAAGGTAAAATCCGTGGTGCGGCGATTGACGTATTCCCTGTTGAGCCTGCTTCAATCAATGAAGAGTTTGTTTCTCCACTACGTAAATTTGATAATGTGATCTTAACCCCGCATATCGGTGGTTCAACCGCAGAAGCACAAGAAAACATTGGTTTTGAAGTGGCGGGTAAATTTGTGAAATATTCAGATAACGGCTCAACCCTTTCTTCCGTGAATTTTCCAGAAGTATCTTTACCAGAACACGTTGGCACAAAACGTTTACTTCACATTCACGAAAATCGTCCAGGCGTATTAAACAAACTGAACCAAATTTTCGTCGAAGCCAATCTCAATATTGCAGCGCAATATCTGCAAACCGATCCGAAAATTGGTTATGTTGTGGTAGATGTTGAAACAGATGATGCATCACCATTGTTAGCCAAACTCCGTGAGATTGAAGGCACAATTAAAGCACGTGTGTTGTATTAATGTGAAAAATTAAGCAAAAATTGACCGCACTTTGTGCGGGATGCAAAGCAAAATGGGCAAAGTAAGTTATTTTACTTTGCCCATTTTTATTAACTAGTTGCAGCTTACATTTATTTGATCATCGCCTTAAATAGATTACGACGATCAGCATTAAATGTCGGCTGTGTGGTTGGTATAGATAAAATCATACGTAAACAATCTTGTGTGAGTTGAACCGCTTGTTCATTAGTCAGATTCGGGTCGAGTGGTGAATGTAAGGAGCAACTTAAATATTGCGGTACATTTTCAAGACTACTAACAGTGAAAGTAAGTGCTTTGTAAGGCAGTTGTACAGTGAGTTTATCACCTAATTCACGTGGTTCCCATTGTTGTTGAGGACCTGGTAGAATCACTACGCTCATCATCCATGGGGTTAATACTGTGCCGATCCATTGATCTTCAAATAAAACAAATTTAGGGCAGAAACACTCGATGCCTTTATGAAAGAAAGGGAGATCTTGCATTTCAGGCACAATGTTTTTCATTTCTGTCAGGAAAATATCTGTTGGGTTTTCTTCAAAGCCAGTGACAGAGGTTAAAAGTGCGGTAGAATTTTCAGGTGTTTTTTCGTGTCGATACATGGTTTATTTTTCGATATTAATAAGATTAAAGAATTCTGGAGAAACCTTAAAGAAAATTCCCCTCTTTTCTAAAGAGGAGAATCTAGATTCAAACCGTATTCCTTAATGACTTGATTTAACGTTTCAAAAACCTTTGGCAATACGTTTTGTATTGTTTCCGTTAAGCCAATTCCAGATTCTAGCGATTCTGGTTGGATGCCGATGAGACAAAGGTGTTTTGGAAATTCGTCCGTTAATTTCATTGCAGAAAGTACATCACAAATGCCGAGTTGGTGTGGCGAAATTTTGCGAGAGAAAAAGGTAGGCACCTGCTCATCATGCAACACGATAATCTCACCTGGTTGTTTGTTAGCAAGCACAGCATCAACAATAATCAAATGCTCGCGATTTGCCATCGCATCCAGTAATTCCATGCCACAAGTACCACCATCGATGATGTCAAAGTGCGGTTGAATTTCAGGGCGTTTTTCAAGCTCCTGCACCACGCGCACACCGACACCTTCATCGCTTAACAAAATATTGCCAACGCCAAGAATTAACGGCTTCATTACAACACCTTCACTTCAGTCACTTCGCCGTTTTCAGTATTAACTACGTGCACAGCGCAGGACATACAAGGGTCGAATGAGTGAATGGTTCGAACCACTTCCAATGGTTTAGTCGGATCTGCCACCGGTGTACCAATAATGGAAAGCTCATAGGGACCCATTTGGTCTTGTTCATTACGCGGACCGGCATTCCATGTGGATGGTACAACCGCTTGATAGTTTTCGATGCGACCGTCTTTGATCACAACCCAGTGAGAAAGCATACCGCGTGGTACTTCACCGAAACCAACTCCACGGAATTCACCGTTTGCTGGAATATCTGCTTTGATATAAGCCGTCATATCACCTTTAGCGATATTATCAATGAGCATTTGCCATTGAGCGCTTAAAATATCGTTGATCGCACAGCAATGCACGGTACGACCAATAATACGTCCAAGGGTAGAATGTAATTGATCGGTGGTTAAAGTATTACCGGTCAATTTTTCATAAATGCCTTTTAATTCATTGAAATGGCTAACGGTTGGCGTGTCATTTGCGGCTAAACCACACATTAAATAGGCGAGAGGACCTACTTCGACAACTTTACCGTAGAATGTCGGTGCTTTTACCCAAGAGTATTTACCATCATCTTGCCAGCCTGTGTATTTCGGACGAGTTAAACCCGCCCAAGGTTCTAATGGCTCATCGTCTTCGTACCAAGCGTGTTTACCACTTTCTTTAATGCCTTTTACAACGAACTCATCTTTTTGTTGATCAATTGGACGGAAAGTCGATAAATCGCCGTTTTCGATATAACCACCTTTTAACATGAATTTAGAGTTATCTGCATCAATTGGGTATTCTGGTACAGATAAGTAGTTGCCCGATGTTTTACCCAAGCTTAACCATTCTGGATAATAAGCCGCAAATACCGCTGCATCTACTTTATACACTTGGTTAATGAAGTCAGTTAGGCGATCGATACAAGCTTTCACGAACATGAGACGTTCTTGGTTTAGTACTGCTTGGGAATCTAAGTTAATTGGGTTTGCTACACCACCAATCGCCAAGTTTTGAATGTGTGGTGTTTTACTACCGAGTAATGCGACTACACGGTTAGCATCACGTTGACATTCAAGCGCTTGCAAATAGTGCGCGACGGCAATGAGGTTGACTTCTGGTGGAAGTTTCATTGCAGCATGACCGAAATAACCGTTAGCGAAAATACCAAGTTGTCCGCTGTCCACTAATGCTTGAATTTTTTTCTGTACGTTGCGGAATTCGTTAGCACTGTTTAATGACCATGTAGAGACACCTTTTAGCATGTCTGCTGCTTTTTCAGGATCAGCTTTTAGCGCAGCGGTGATATCCACCCAGTCCATCGCGGAGAGTTGATAGAAGTGCACGATATGGTCATGGATACTGTGTGCAGCAAGAATCATGTTACGAATGTACTGTGCATTTACGGGAACTTTAGCACCAATAGCATCTTCTACGGCACGCACGCTGATAATCGCGTGTACTGTGGTACATACGCCACAGATACGTTGCATAATCATCCATGCATCACGTGGGTCGGCACCTTTTACGATATTTTCCATACCGCGCCACATGGTACCGGATGACCAAGCATTGGTGACGACGCCGTTTTCAATTTCGCAATCAATACGTAAATGACCCTCAATACGGGTAATTGGGTCAATTGAGATACGTTTTTTTTCTGACATTATTCTGCTCCGCTAACTTTTTTGCTGAATGCCGCTTTTTCGGCAATAATTTTTTCTGAGTCTTCGGTATGTTTTTCTTTAAATACCGGTAATACAGGGAATAAACGAATGATTAAAATATAGGCACATACTTCAATAGAAACGAAGCCGATTGAAATAAGCAATTCTTCCGCAGATGGGAAATATTGATAGCCGTTGCCCGGATTATACATGATAAGCGAGTAGTTCATACGCCATAATGCTGCACCGAGTAACATGCTTAATGCCGAAATAAATAACCAACGGGAATCTGATTTTTTCTCCCCGAGGAAGAGGGTAAGTAATGGTAATACCATCAACCAGACTTCCATCCAGAACATCCATGCTTCAAATTTAGTTAATTTATCGAAGCCCACAACCATTTGCAGTTTGTCGTGATAAATCAACTCACCAAAACGCACCGCTAAGAAACAGAAGATCAATCCTGCAGTAACGCGTGCTAATTGAGTAAATAAATGACGTTCATCTGGTGTTTTTCCTGCAAGACCTGCTTTAACTAAAGAACCCTCAAAAATCACAATAGAGAAGCCCATAATGAAAGCTGTCAGCAAGGAGAGAATTGGTAGCGCTTCATAGCTTTGCCATACCGGATGGACTTTGTGACCAGCTACAATCATCAAGGAACCCATTGAAGATTGGTGCATCATTGGTAACAAGGCACCCAAGGCAATAATGAAAAACATGATTTTATTCAGTTTATTAAACCATTTTTTCAAGCCGAAGAAACCAAGCCATACAGGGGCAAATTCTAGGGTCACTACGATGATATACACCGTCATACAAAATGCTGTTTCAAATAGAACAGAGTTCGTGTTGAACTGCCCTGGAATGTAGAAATACGGTAAATGCCAATAACGTCCCATATCAATGGTGATAGATAAACCACCAAGGGAATAGCCGAATAAACTTGCAAGCAATGCTGGGCGAACAAGAGCGTGATATTTCCCTTTATTGAAAATATACACGGTCCAAGCGAGTGCCCAACCTCCACAGGCAAATCCTGTACCGACAAGTAAGTCAAAGGCAATCCATAAACCCCAAGGATAACCGCCATTAAGTGCGGTCACAGAACCAATACCGAAAACCAAACGTTTTAAAATTAATAAAACGCAAAGCACAGCAAGTGGTGCAAAAAAGAGAATTGCGGCAGAAACAAGGCGACCGCCTACCGGACGTGGATTACTCATGATGCTCATCCTCCGCTTCTTCGATTTCCTTGCGTGCCTGACGCATGGCTTCTTTTTGTGCTGCAATACGCTCAGCGATTTTATCGCCATGCATATTTTTGTAAGTCATAAAGGTTAAACCGGCAAGTGCGACTAATGGCAATGCTAAACCGCGATACAAGAAGTGTTGTAAATGCGCCGCACGAGAACCTGTCGCGACTTCATCTAAGTCTGGTAAACCAAGGTTAGTAAAAGGCACACCACTTAAGGCAAGTACCTGGGTACCACCACCTTCTTTTTCACCGTAGATATGATATTGATATGCCGGCACGGTAGCACGGTATTTATCTGTACTATTAACGTGTTGACGTGGGTAATCATATTCGGTACCACGTAATAAGCTTAAACGACGTTTAGCCTCAGCCAATAATTCTTCACGTGTACCAAAAATAATGGCACCAGTCGGACAAACATGACAGCAACCAGGTAATTCACCTTTGTCTAAGCGTTCAACGCCTTTTTGGTTACAGAGTTCACATTTGCTGATTTCACCGAATGGATTGTCGTAGTCATATTTTGGTACATCAAAAGGACAACCCACCATACAATAACGGCAACCGGTACAAATATCTGGATCGTATTTCACGATACCCGTTTTTGGATCTTTGGTGAGTGCTTGAACAGGACAAACGGCAACGCAGTTAGGGTCAACGCAATGCATACATTGTTTTTTCACATAAGCATAGCCGTTTTCGGTTTTATCTTTATTTGTGCCATCGCCATCACTCCATACTTGAATCACGTTACGAGTAAATGGCGTGAGCTTATCGTTATTTGACCAAGTTTGATCACCTTTTGGATTAACGGGTGTGTGGTTCACGTTTTGACATTCAGCCACGCATGCTTGACAACCTACACAAAGGGTAGAGTCATAAAGCATTCCTAGTGCGCCGGGAATAGGCTCAACCGCTTCCGATGCCTGCACATTTGGTACAGGCAAAGTAGATGCGATTCCGCCAAGCATACCTGCTTTTAGAAATTTTCGTCTATCCATTATTATTTACCTGTATGTTCTTCTTTCTCTGCAGCTTTAGCTTCAGAACGGGCTTTATGTTGAGCGCTTAATTCGCGTAAGGTCACAACACTCACACCGGCTAGGATGGCAGCTGCACCGCCTAATAAACCAATAGCCGTCATGGTTGCACCTGAACCTTCGGTGTTATTAACATCTGGTTTTTCAACGCGTGGTGTAGGGTTTTCTACGCCCGCTAATTGGAAAATACCTTTGGTAAAGCCGACGCCTTTTTCGTTACAACCATAGCAAGGGTGCCCGATACCGACCGGCCAGTTATTACCACCGACATCGCAGAATTCTAAGGTAGAGCAGTTGCCGTAAGTTTCTGGCCCTTTACAACCAAGATGATACAAACACCAACCGTTGCGGTGACCATAATCGCCGTATTCTTTGGCAAAACGACCAGCATCAAAGTGCGGACGACGATAGCAGTTTTCGTGAATTAAGCGATCGTAAGCGAATAATGGACGATTTAATTTGTCCATTGCAGGTAGTTTCTTATAAGTAAGAATATAAGCGACAGTTGCAAGGAAGTTGTGTGGATTTGGTGGACAGCCAGGAATATTAATCACTGGCGTGCCTTTTGGTAATACTTCAGATAGGCTGCTTGCGCCAGTTGGGTTGCCACCGCTAGAAGGTACGCCACCCCATGCCGCACAAGAACCGATCGCAATAATCGCCGCAGCCCCTTTAGCGGCTTCTTGGATGTGTTCTACAATCGGTTTGCCTGCTACCATACAATAGACGCCGCCGTCTTTCACCGGAATAGATCCATCTACAACTAAAACATATTTTCCATAATACTGTTTAATTGCATTGTGTTTATTATCTTCAGCTTGTTCCCCAAAGGCGGCAGAAAGGGTTTCGTGGTATTCTAAGGAAATCATTTCCAATACCAAGTTTTCTACTGTTGGGTGGGTCGCACGTAGCAAGGATTCAGTACAACCCGTACATTCTTGCGCACCAATCCATAATACTGGTGGACGTTTAGGTTCGGTTAAAGCAGCGGTCATTTCTGCACCCGCTTTTGAACTTAATCCCATAGTCGCCGCAAGTGCGGTACATAACTTCATAAAATCCCGACGGGAAACTTCTGCTAAAGCAGAAAATAATCCATCACTTCGTTGCATATAATCACTCCAATTGGCACGTTACTTGTATGGTTAATTTACCTATGATATGCCTTGATGAGGGAAGTTTATTTGATCGTAATCAAAAATACCCTTATTTTCCTTATAAAATAAGTGGGTAAGTGATTGTTTTTACTTAATTATTGAGAATGATTGTTATTTATTAAGGTTATCTTCACTTAGAGTATCTTTTTTGTACATAAAATCACAATAATAAAGAAGGATTTGGTCTCGAAAAATCCTCGTAAAATTTGACCGCACTTTGCGTTGATATGAATAGGAAGTGAATAAGTTAAATTCTTGGTTTTGTTTATTTTTATTGATTTTTATCAACAAAAAATTGTCTAAGAGAATGGATTTTATTACGCTTTTCCCTATACTAAGCAGGGATAATTTTTTATGGAGAAAATAATAATGAGTGTAGTCGCAGGTATTGTTGTTGTAACTTTAGCTTTCACCATTTCAATGTATAACAAATTGGTTATGAGACGTAATCAAGTGAGCAGTGTTGAGGCAAGCGTGGATGTTCAGTTAAAACGTCGTTATGATTTGTTACCAAACCTTGTTGCCACAGCAAAGGAATATATGTCGCATGAGCGTAGCTTGCTTGAGCGTATCGTGACGTTACGTGAAAGTGCTAAATTAGCTCATACCACAAGTGAAAAATTTCAACTCAATAATGAGATTTCAGGATTATTGCGTAATTTACAGGTTCGTCTAGAAAATTACCCTGATCTCAAGGCCAATCAAAATCTTATGCAAATTCAGGCCGTACTTAGTGATGTGGAAGAGCAAATTTCTGCAGCAAGACGTACTTATAATTCAGCAGTTGAAGAGTATAACAATGCTGTGGAGATGTTTCCGTCGAATTTAATTGCAAATTTGTTTAATTTCCAAAAAGGGACATTTTTCGATATTCCTCAGAATGAAGCTGAAGTCCCTAATGTGGGTAATTTATTTAAACAATAAGTGGACAAACCATGAATACACCAAAAGAGATTGAAGGGATTCGCTTCCTGGGGTTGGAAAAATTAGATGAGGAACGCTTAGCCGTCAAATCACTTATCAACAAATCGATAATTGGGTTGTGTTTTGGGTTATTTTTGCTTCTCGGTGCGATAGGGAGTGAGAATCTATTAAGTACGGCATTGATTCTTGGTGTGCTCATTTATTGTTTTCGTCGCTTATTTTTTAGATATAAACGCTTTATTGCAGAATTTAAAACTCGGGTAATTAACACGATTGTCCAGGAGTTTGGCTTCCACTTTAGACCAGACCGGGGGCTTCATCTTAATGATTTTTTCTCAGTTTACGATAGTTATCCGGCGAGTTATCGTAGTGAGGATTTAATTTTGGGTGAGCTTGACCAGACTGAAGTTGAAATCTGTGATTTTGCAGCGTTTAATATGGAACCGAGCGGAAAAATGATGAAAGGATTAAGGACCACGACCTTTCAAGGCATTTTATTTAAAGCGACCTTCCCTAAAGAACTGGCCCATTGGATTTATGTTTGCGATAAGAAGGAGGGGTGTTTAAGAAAAGAAGGTGAAATTGCTTTGATGGATAGTCCATCTTTTAATCGTTATTTTGATGTGTTTACTGAAGATCAAATCTTAGCCAGATATGCCTTATCGCCTAAGTTAATGGAACGCTTTTGCAGCTTGAAAGAGAAATTTAATTGTCCTATTTCGATGGTGCTTCGTAACCGAGAAGTGATTGTTGCGGCTAATTTAGGAAAGAATAGTTTTGAACCATCTTTTGAAAAGTCCTTGCTGGAAGACAGTACGATTCGTGATTATATTTCGAGTATCAAAGGTTTCACAGATATGGTGAAAGAACTCGGGTTAAATAACCACATTTGGAAATAAATGTTAATGCAATAAAAAAGACGAGTTTAGATAAAAACTCGTCTTTTTGTTTATATGCTATGTATTTGTTTATTGGTTTTTTAACACCGAAAATTTTGACCGCACTTTTATTTCGCAAAATAGTCAGTTTTTTGCTATAATTCCGCACAATTTTCATTACAAAATAGAGAAAAACTATGTCAGAAACACCGGTTACAGAAAATGCTTATGGTGCATCAAGTATTAAAGTCTTAAAAGGGCTTGATGCGGTTCGGAAACGTCCGGGCATGTATATTGGGGATACCGATGATGGAACAGGCCTACACCATATGGTGTTTGAGGTGGTGGATAACGCGATCGATGAGGCGCTTGCTGGCTATTGTTCCGATATTATCGTCACTATTCATGATGATAATTCTGTTTCCGTGCAAGATGACGGTCGTGGTATCCCGGTAGATATTCATCCGGAAGAAGGTGTTTCTGCAGCAGAAGTAATCATGACAGTGCTTCACGCGGGCGGTAAATTCGATGATAACTCTTATAAAGTATCAGGTGGTTTGCACGGCGTGGGTGTTTCGGTAGTAAATGCACTTTCTGATAAATTGCAATTAACCATTCGTCGCCAAGGTCATGTGTACGAGCAATTCTATCACTTAGGTGAGCCTCAAGGGCCTTTAACTATTATCGGTGAAACGCAAGCGACGGGTACAACGGTGCGTTTCTGGCCAAGTCCAGAAATCTTTGCAATTACAACTTTCGATTACAAAATTTTAGCAAAACGTTTACGTGAGCTTTCATTCTTAAACTCTGGTGTATCAATTCGTTTAATCGATAAACGTGATGGCACAGAAGATCACTTCCATTACGAAGGTGGTATTCAAGCGTTCGTTGAATATTTAAATAAAAATAAAAATCCAATTCACCCAAAACCATTCTATTTTTCAGCTGAAAAAGACGGTATTGGCGTGGAAGTTGCATTGCAATGGAATGATGGTGTAAACGAAAACGTTTATTGCTTTACCAATAACATTCCACAACGTGATGGTGGTACTCACTTAGCCGGTTTCCGTGGTGCGTTAACCCGCAGCTTAAATAACTATATGGAAAGCGAAGGGTTACTGAAAAAAG
>CAUGKJ010000021.1 GCA_959600045.1 uncultured Haemophilus sp. | reverse complement strand
AGAGAATTGGGTTTTCTTCACCTAATTGCCAGCAGCGGTCAATCACCTCTTGGCAACGGCGTTCCATTTCTGGGTTTTCACGTTGAACAGAAGCAAAATCTAAATCTTCTTTTGATTTCCCACTGTCCATCGAAGAAGCTGCCCCACCGCCTAAGCCGATGTTCATGGCTGGGCCACCCAATACGATCAATTTCGCACCCACTGGTATTTCGCCTTTTTGAACGTGTTCGCCACGAATATTACCGATACCGCCTGCTAACATAATCGGCTTATGATAACCACGTACTTCTTCACCGTTGAAGCTATTGACTTTCTCTTCATAGGTACGGAAATAACCCAATAACGCTGGACGACCAAATTCATTGTTGAATGCTGCGCCACCTAATGGGCCTTCAATCATAATATCTAAGGCTGAAGCAATACGGTTTGGTTTGGAAAGTGGATTTTCCCAAGGTTGTTCAAAGTTTGGAATAACAAGATTTGATACTGAGAAACCGGTTAAACCTGCTTTCGGTTTGGCTCCTCGACCCGTTGCGCCTTCATCACGAATTTCACCGCCCGAACCCGTTGCGGCACCTGGAAATGGCGAAATTGCAGTTGGGTGGTTGTGGGTTTCCACTTTCATTAAGATATGGGCATCTTCATTGTGATAGCGATATTGTCCGTCTTGATCCGCAAAGAAACGGCCGACTTTTGAGCCTTCCATCACTGCAGCATTATCTTTATAGGCTGAAAGTACGAAATCAGGGGTTTTCTCAAAGGTATTTTTAATCATCTTAAACAGGGATTTATCCTGTTTTTTGCCGTCGATAATCCAATCCGCATTAAAGATTTTATGACGGCAGTGCTCAGAGTTGGCTTGCGCGAACATATAAAGTTCAATATCGTGCGGATTGCGTCCTAATTGGGTAAAGTTTTCCACCAAATAATCAATTTCATCTTCAGCCAGTGCCAAACCTAATTCTACGTTGGCTGTGACCAACGCTTCGCGTCCACCTTTTAAAATATCCACGGTTTTAAACGGTTTCGGATCTTGATGGCGGAATAAAATCTCTGCATCTTCTGGACGACGCACCACGGTTTCCATCATTCGGTCATGTAAAAGTGCGGTCAATTTTTCTGTCGTTTTTTCATCAAGCGGTTGGCTTAACTCAAAATAATACGCCAAACCACGCTCAATACGCTCCACTTCACTTAAACCACAGTTATGCGCAATATCCGTCGCTTTAGAAGACCAAGAAGAAATCGTGCCAACGCGTGGAATCACGATAAAAGTTTCGCCTTTGGCTTCATGTTCTGCCAGAGTTGGACCGTAATGTAACAATGCTTTTAGTTTTGCTTCCTGCTCGCTAACAAGCGGTCGATTTAATTCCACAAAATGCAAGTATTCCGCATAAACCGATTTTACCGGTAATTGATTTTGTTGAAATTTTTGCATTAAACCTTGAATACGGAATTCAGAAAGGGCGGGTGAGCCACGAAAAGTTTGAAACATACGGGTACCTTTGAGTTGTGTTTGAGATGAAAATCGCGGGCTATTATAAAGGAAAACACACTAAAACGAAAACGTTTGCGTCAATCATTTTCAAATGATTTTCAGTGGGAGAAAGCATATAATCATTAAGCAATTTAAAAACAATCCGAAAACTAACCGCACTTTGGGGCGCCACTATGATCATCAATGACATTAATTTCAACGATCTCTATCAACAACATCTGAAAGCCTGTAATCACTATAATCTTCCAGCGACAAAGTGGGATAAAAAAGCACCAAAAATGGCCGAGAATTTAGTGGGTAAACCAAGCCGTTATAACGATACTTTGCTTAAAGCCATAAATGTGCAACCCAATGAAACGGTGTTAGATATTGGCTGTGGCCCCGGCACGTTTGTGATTCCTTTAGCCCAACAATGCCAAGCCGTGTATGCTCTCGATTACAGCCAAGGGATGTTAGAGATGGTGCAACAGTACAAAGAAAAGCATCAACTGAATAATATTACCCTTCTACATAAATCATGGTCCGATAACTGGGATGATGTGCCTCAAGCCGATGTAATACTCGCCTCTCGCTCGACGCTTGTGGATGATTTGGATGATATGATTGAAAAGCTGCAAAACAAGGCGAAAAAACGCGTCTTTTTAACCTCAGTGACACAACGCCATTTTCTCGATGAAGGCGTATTTGAAGCCATTGGTCGTGATGACGTGGGCTTCCCAACTTATATTTATTTAGTCAATCGTCTTTACCAAAAAGGCATTCACGCCAATGTAAGTTTTATTGAAACTGAATCATGTTGTTTCCAAGGCGAAACCTTTGAGGATTTATTAAATTCTGTGGAGTTTTCTCTCGGCAATCTCACCGAAAAAGAAAAACAAAATTTAGCTCAATTCTATCAACAAAAACAAATAAACAATGAACCGATAAAACACGGACAACGCAAATGGGCGTTGATTTGGTGGGAGGTTTAAGAAAAAAGTGCGGTCATTTTTAACCGCACTTTACACTTTAAGATAGATTAAAGAATCTCTAATAACTTCACAAAGTCGTCAAACACCCAATCAGGGTTTGATTCAGCAATTGGAATGTTGTAGTTGTATCCGTAAGTTAATCCCACAACCGGACAACCCGCTGAATGTGCGGCGAGAATGTCATTTCGAGAGTCACCCACAAAAAGCACTTGGCGAGGTTCTACGCCAAATTTACCGCATAAATAATACAATGGACCTGGGTGTGGTTTAATCGCTGGTAGTGACTGTCCACCAAGCATTTCACTGAATAAATGATCGATACCAAATGCAGCCAATACAGGCTGAACGTGACGAGTTGGTTTATTTGTTACCACGGCTAAGGTATAACCACGAGCTTTCAAGGTTTCCAATGTTTCTTTCACATTTGGATATAAACGGCTCACATTACAAAGATTCTCCGCGTAATACACGTTAAAACGCTCTTTCACTTGCTCCATTTCTGCATCTGAAAAGTCTTTACCTGTTTGCTCTTTTGCCCATTCTAAAGCTCGTGCAATCAATACAGGTGCCCCATTACCAATCCAAGTTAACACTAACTCTTCTGGTGCTTGAGGTAACCCAAAGTCTGCTAAAGCAGAATTCACAGACAACGCTAAATCTGGCAAGCTATTCACAAGCGTACCATCTAAATCAAAACCGATAACTTTAAATTGAGTCTTCATTCTTACTACCATCTATTTAACTGAAGCTAACTGCGCGCGCATTTGATCAATGATTTGTTTATAATCTGGTTTACCAAAAATCGCTGAGCCTGCCACAAACATATCTGCACCGGCTGCGGCGATTTCTGCAATATTATCCACTTTTACCCCACCATCAACTTCTAAACGGATATCTAAACCGCTTTCATCAATCAGATGACGTGCCTGTTGTAATTTTTTCAATGTTGACGGTAAAAAAGATTGTCCGCCAAATCCTGGATTCACGGACATTAACAAAATCACATCTACCTTATCTAATACATAATCTAAATAACTTAATGGCGTGGCAGGATTAAACACTAAACCCGCTTTACAGCCGTGATCACGAATGAGCTGTAAAGAGCGGTCAATATGTTCACTGGCTTCAGGATGAAACGTAATGTAATCCGCACCCGCTTTGGCAAAATCAGGAATAATACGATCGACCGGTTTCACCATTAAATGCACGTCAATGGGTGCTTTAATGCCATAATCACGCAAAGCTTTACACACAGCAGGGCCAAAGGTTAAATTCGGCACATAGTGATTATCCATTACATCAAAATGAATCACATCCGCACCAGCATTCAACACGTTTTGCACATCATCTCCTAGACGAGCAAGATCTGCAGAAAGGATAGAAGGGGCGATTAAATAAGGTTTCATTTGTCATCTCCTAAATGATAAAAGTCCTTGTAGTTTACTACGTTAGGCTTAATTTTACCTTGATTATTTACAAGTTTTAGCTGAAAACAAAGAAAAAAATAACCGCACTTGATTCAATTATCTCAAAGTGCGGTTGGTTTTTTATCGTATTTTAAAAGGATCGATTAGTTTAATCCAATGATTTCCCAACGGTTGTGAGATAGACCATCAATTTTGCCTTTTTTCACATTCGTGATGTAATCGATCATCATATTTTGGATCGTGCCTTTTTCACGGCCCATTGCCACTTTAGATTCCCAAAGTACTGGAATTTGTTGGCCTTCCCAAATACCACCTTTGCCGTTTAATTGAGCGAAACGATATGAGTTCATACCCACTTTTAATTTCATATCATCAGTGATCGGTTTGCCGTCAGCAAGGGTTAAACCAACGATTTTACTACCTTGTGGATTACGTAAGTCAATTTTGTAATTTACGCCACCGAAAATGTCGTAAGTCACATATTTTGATTTTTTACGTTCCGCATTGTAACGGTATTCGGTATCACCCGGTTGAATAGTATCGAAGTAGTTCGCTGACCATTCCATATATTCTTTCAATTGTTTACCCGTCATTTCATAAACGGTGACATCACCGCCGGCATAACGATAGTTAAAGATGATGTCTTTTTTCTTGATATCGCCTTTATTCATGCGTGCTTTTTGGTGGTCGAAAGAGAAAGTTACCACATCTGCACCACTGTAATGTTGTTCAACATCATTAATGAATGAAGACAAACCTGTATCTCTTGAGAATGCAGCAGATACACCGTGTTTGGTCTCTTGTGGTACCATTTCGTTTTCGGTTTGACCAATCACCACATTGTTTAATTCACGTAATTTCTCGTGGTAAGGTTTATAGATTTCCGCAATTTTCTTATCTGCTTCAAGTTCTTTAACTGGAACGGTTTTGGATTCTTTCTTCACCAATTTCACTTCTTTTTTATCGTTGATATCAAAAGTGAGATCCACTTCAGATACCACGGTACCGTAACGGTGTGGTTCAGTGATTAGTGTATTTTTAATGGTTTCACTTGGTACATCTTTGTGCATGTGACCCGCGATAACTACATCAATGCCATCTACTGCATTGATCACATCACGCATACCGGTATCAGGAATCTTGTTTTCATTCTCGATACCCATGTGAGAGATCACAATAATTGCATCGACACCTTTCGCTTTTAACTTCTCAACTTGTGTACGCGCTTCTTCTGTTGGTGAAGTAAATTTCATGTCTTTTAAGTTGCCCGTGTCTTCTTCAAATTTTGCTGACATTGGGGTACTTAAACCGATAATCCCTAGTTTCACGCCATCTTTTTCAATGATGGTTGTTGCATCAATATAACGTTTGTCGTCTTTCTTATAATAGAAGTTTGCGGTTAATTTTTTCGCTTTGATGTCTTTTAAGATTTCATCTAATGCTTCCATCCCAAAGTTAAACTCGTGGTTACCCAATACGAAAACATCGTATTTCATTTCGTTTAATACTTTTGGAATTGGGTGATCTTTGTAATATTTTTTATCTTTTGCGAACACATCGACTTGGTTATCTTGGATCGCATCGCCCACATCCACTAACACCACGTTTTTGTTGTTTTTACGCACATCTTTCACATAAGTTGCGATTTGCGCATAAGAACCAGATTTGTCTTCTACGTCTGCGCCATAGCTCCAAGGTACAACGCGACCATGAATGTCAGAGGTCCCTAATAATTTAATATTCACTTCTTGTGCCATCGCTGTGCTAACAGCAGAAAGCGCAAATAATGAGCAAAGTAATTTTTTCATAGAATTTCCTTTAAAGTTGCACAAAGTGCGGTTAAAAATGCGGGAGAATGAAGAAAAATAAAATTTGTTAGCTTGATCATATTTCATTTGGAGGATTAATGTCCTGTTTGAGAAAACAAGTTAATCACTAAAACACCACTGATAATCAACGCCATACCAATCAGCCCAGCGGTATCGATTTTCTGACCAAAAGCGAAATACGCCACAATGGCCGTCAAAACAATGCCGACACCCGACCAAATGGCGTAAACCAACCCCACGGAAAGGGTACGGAATACAAGGGAGACAAAATAAAACGAAATGGCATACAAGGTTAATGAGCCAATTGTAGGTAAAAGTTTGGTAAAGCCATCGCTGACTTTTAATAAATTCGTCGCCACAATTTCAAGGCAAATCGAAATAGCGAGTAATGTCCAAGGATTCATATCAATCAAACAGTAAAATAGAAAAACGCTATTCTACCTTAAGCAGCGGATGGATGTAACCGAATTTGACGAGCCATGGCTTGCATATAAAGCGCAGTTTGTTCAAAGAAATAACGGTAAGAGGCACATAAATAATTATGTGGGTTTGATTCATTTTCGAGAGAAACAAAACGATGTTTCGGGCAGCCACCATAACAGAGTTTACGAAACTCACAACGCCGACAAAGTGCGGTCAATTTTTGTGATTTTTCTAAACCAAATTGTTGCTGTCTGCTGGAAAGCACAATCTCCGTTAAAGGTTGCTGAGTTAAATTCCCCATCTTGTATTCGGGATACACAAAATGGTCGCAAGCATACACATCACCATTGGCTTCTGTGACAAGAGATTGACCGCAAGTGGGTTGATGAACGCAAGTTGTGGAAGGATAACCGAGCCATTGTCCTAGCAAATTATCAAACTGCGACACATAAATTTTTCCCACATCATGAGCATACCATTCATGAAAGACATCCACGAGAAATTGCCCGTAGCCTTCTGATGGTACTGAAAAATCGGTTACTGATTGTGTTTGGGTATGACGTTCGACGATAGGAATAAACTGCATATAAGTCGAACCAAGCTGTTTGAGCGCTAAATAGGTTTCTCTTCCTTTTTGCCAGTTTTGATCGTTAATGACGGTTAAGGTGTTAAATTCCACGCCATATTCTTGTAGCAGATTTAACGCTTTTACGACTTTTTCAAAAGTGGGATTACCGTTACCCGAAATACGATAACGATTATGCACGGCACTTAAACCGTCAATAGAAAGTCCGATAAGAAAATGATGTTGTTTGAAAAATGCAGCCCATTGCTGATTAAGAGCAATGCCATTGGTTTGAAAGGCGTTTGTGATCTGTTTGCCTTGGGCAAATTCCTGCTGATATTCAACGGCTTGTTTATAAAAATCTAAGCCTAAGAGAGTCGGCTCCCCCCCTTGCCAAGCAAATTCAACCACATTACCGGCATGAGATTGGATATAGTTTTTGACGTAATGTTTTAAGGTGTCTTTCGACATAAAAGGCGCATGTTGCCCAAACTGTTCTGATTTTTCCAAATAAAAGCAATATTCACACTGAATGTTACAGTGAAAACTGCTTGGTTTTGCCATTAAGTGAAAATGAGCTTGTGGTGGAAAAACAGACATTAACCATCCTTTGTTACAACATTATTTATGACCAGATATTCGGTCTAATGCGCCATTTTGTTTGAGTTCTTTTGCAATACGAATCGCGGTTTCGGTTTCACAGCCGGCATATTCTGCAATTTCACGATACGTCCAATTATAATCAGGAAAATGTTGTTTGAGAAAATACAAACTATCCATCACGCGATCTAAAGTACGCAAATAGGCACTTTTTGCCAAACGTTCCTCTGCTTCGCGTAATTCATCTGCCAAAATCTGTAATAAACATTGGCTCATCACCGTATTATGCATGAAAAATTCACTCACTACATTAGGTTTGATGCGAGTAATCTCCGCATCAATTAAGACTTTTGCATTGCAATGATAATGTTTATCTGCCATCGAAAACAAAGTTCGAAAACCAAAATAATCACCCTTGGAATATAATCGCACTAAGCTTTCCTTGCCATTTTCAAGGGTATGAAATAAGCCAACCAAGCCTGCTTGCACATAATAAAATTCATGTGCTGACTCACCTTGTTGATACAAGAAGGAACCTTTCGGTAAGTGATGCAGCTCAGTAAACTGACAATGTGACAATTCAGTAGGCTTGATTGCGCAATTTTCCATAATCATCCCTTAAAGTGCGGTCAATTTTTTATTGATTTTACACTTCGTTTATAATCCGATATACCCAATTTTCTAATGGATCATTTAAGAGTTTCATTTCTTGACGCATTTCTTCCAGCATCTCTTTTTTGACCGCCTCATATTCTGGCTTGTAGAACAAATTATGCATTTCAGCCGGATCATTTTTCACATCATAAAGCTCACAAATATCCGAAGCATTAAATACTAATTTATAGTCTTTACGGTGCCACATGCGTTGTTCAAAGTAAACGAAATGCCCTGCTAACTGAGCCAATATCCCTTTACGTTGATTATCTTGATGTTGACGAACAATCGGCAAAATACTTTCCCCTTCAAAGGTCTGAGGAATAGGCTGATTAGCGAGATCATAAACGGTCGAGGTTAAATCATGGAGATAGACAAGGTTATCATCTTGTTGATTAACACGATTTGAATTTGGGTCTTTGATAATCATCGGAATATTGTAGGTGGTATCAAACATGAACTCCCCTTTCTCAATCATTCGATGAGCACCCATCGCATCCCCATGGTCAGCGGTTGCCACAATAAAAGTGCGGTCATAAATGCCGTTGTTTTCTAAGAAAGTAAACAGCTCACCAATCGCATCATCAATCAAAGTAATGTAGCCCCAGAATTTTGTGATAACCTCTTTCCAATGATCTTCACTCGCTTCCCACATTCCCCACATTTTAGAGATGGTACGATAGTGTCCTGGTTTACCTTCTAGTGGCTTGAAGAAGCTTTCATCTAGCACCACATCTTCTTTTCGATACATGGAATAATAAGGCTCTGGCACGATACAAGGCGTATGCGGTCCCCAGAAATTAATCCATGTAAAGAACGGTTTATTTTCAGCAAGTGATTCACTAATATAACTTTTCGCTTCATCAATGATGAAATACGGGATGGTTTGTTCTTTTGTGCCTGAAAGCAAACCACAAAGTTCTTGTACGCGCAAATGTGGGTTATCCCCGAAATAAGCACAACTCACTTCTGGAATCTCATAGCCTTTTTCATCTAACCATTCTTTATAACGATTGGAATGTGTCGGCGGTTGGTTGAACACTAAATTTTTATACACACCACTGCCCGGATAACCATAGCCGTCAAAGTTGTGCCCTTTGATGCCATAATCTTCCGGTACGGATTTTGTACCCACGTGCCATTTCCCCACAACATAGGTGTTATAGCCGTCTAGTTTACCGATATTTGGTGCGGCTTCACTCACTTCACCTGTACCGCCTTTTTCACCATTACGAATGATGCCATGTGTGGACGGCATTAAACCAGTAAAGAGTGATGTTCGTGCGGGACCACAAACGGAAGCTGGCGTAAAGGCGTTATTAAAACGCACCCCATCTTTAGCTAGACGGTCGATATTCGGGGTTTTAACGATCTGGTGACCATAAGCCCCCAGCATATCTTTACGCACTTGGTCGAGTAAAATATAGATAATGTTCATATACAATCCTTATCTATTTTAAGGGCGTACGTAATGTACGCCCAGCTTATTAATTGGTTAGAAAGATGTAATTAATGTTCTGATTTTTCATTTTTTGGTCTAAAGACAATCAATACGATGAGTTGTAATACCGCATACACTTCCAACACTAACATTGGATTGCCATCTGGAGAAGCAAGACCAACAGGTGATAAGAAAGTATAAAGCGCGATTAAACCAAGAATCAATGAAACAGACGTCACTTTAATGTATTTCCAATTGGTTAAGTCCACGTCACTTTTATTGACGGTATTTTCCACATAAGGCTCACGTTTTAAGAATTGACCTAAAATCAACATGAAAATAACATCAAATACGAATAATCCGCCCATGACATACACGAAATTGATTTTCACATTGAACACCCAAACAATACTGAAATAAAGTACCACGTGTACAAGTAAGGCTATACGTGCAGCTAAGCCAGAAACTGTTTTATTAAATAAACCAACAGCAAATAGTGCAACAATCGGAATATTCACAAAACCAGCAAAGCGTTTAGTGATTAAGAAAATACCATCTGTACCGAACATCAAAAGTGGGCCAATAATCATGGTCACAATCGCCATAATGGTAGAGACTTTTTTCGCATAGACGATCAATTCTTGATCGGTTCGTTGTTTTTTACTGATAGATGGTAATAAGTCTTTACAATAAATGGTCGCTGCAGAGTTTAAGAATGAGTTAAAGGTACTTAAAATTGCACCGAAAAGTGCCGCAATAAAGAAGCCTTGCAATGCAGTCGGCATCACTTTATTAACCAATAATGGATAAGACGTATCAATTGGATTTAAGCCTTCACCTAGAATATGGAAACTCAATAAACCCGGTAAATTAAGAATAATCGGTAATGTGAGT
>CAUGKJ010000020.1 GCA_959600045.1 uncultured Haemophilus sp. | reverse complement strand
ACGACCTTGCCAAGGTCGGGGTCGCGAGTTCGAGCCTCGTTTCCCGCTCCAAATTAACGGCGTGTTAGCAAAGCGGTTATGCACTGGATTGCAAATCCATGTAGCTCGGTTCGACTCCGGGACACGCCTCCATAACCACGCAGTTAGTTAATCACTCGATGCCCGAGTGGTGGAATCGGTAGACACAAGGGATTTAAAATCCCTCGCCTTTCGAGGCGTGCCAGTTCAAGTCTGGCTTCGGGCACCATCTAATTCCAAACCTATAATCAATACCTAGTCCAATATTTAACTTTTAATTATTGCTAGGTTGGAAATTATGGTTTTCTCTCATTCTTCTAATCTGTTTTATTTTCTCTTGCTCTCAACAGTTAAGTAATTTTTCACAAACTAAAAAGAAATCTAAATCGTAATTAATACAATTTTGCTCTTGTTTTATTCTGAATTGAGATATAGAATCTACCCAAATTTAGTCGGGGTGCCACAAAGTGGCTGAGATAATACCCGTGAACCTGAAACAGTTAGCACTGACGTAGGAAACTAATATGCCAAAATACTTTTCATTCTTCATATCTATTTTCAATCCTTTTTTTCTCAAAGCCTTTAGTTATTAATCAGTAAGGTTAATACTATGGTGCATATTCAGGATCTTAGTCTTGCTTTTGGTAAGCAGGTACTATTTAAACACCTTGACTTAACGCTTTTGCCTAATGAGTGGGTAAGTTTACTTGGCTGCTCTGGTGTAGGTAAATCAACGCTTTTGAGATTAATTGCAGGTCTTGAAGCACAAGGGAAAGTTCAAAGCAATATCATCTTTCATCCTGATATTCGAGTAGCATGGCTACCACAAAAAGATACCCTTTATCCCTGGCTTTCAATTGTTGATAACGTCCAATTAGAAAACATACTATTTGGGAAGAAATCTGCAAAAACAACTCTTCAAGCAAAAGCACTACTTGAACAAGTAGGCATGTCAGAACATCTTCATAAAAGCTGTGCTCAATTGTCTGGAGGACAGAAACAAAGAGTTGCTCTCGCTCGAGTATTAATGCAAAACGCTAATTTAGTTTTACTTGATGAACCTTTCTCTGCCCTTGACGCAATTAGTCGTTACCAATTACAAAACTTGGCCTATGAACTATTAAAAGATAAATCAGTGTTATTGGTTACCCATGATCCTCAAGAAGCATTGCGCTTAAGCCAGCGTATTTTTGTATTACGCTCACCGCGGCCTAATCAACCAGCATTATCTGATGTTATAAAACCTGAAGGTAAAGCACCACGAGAACTTAACCAAGAAAATTTATGGGTTCTCCAACAGCAATTATTAAATGAGTTATTAGAGGGGAAAAGATGAAACTTAGCCTTCTTAAACCGCTCTTTATTGGAATTATATTGCTGTGTCTTTGGCAACTTATTAGCGTATTTGGTGATTTTCCACATTACATATTTCCTTCTCCGCAAGCTGTATTGCTGCAATTAACTTCTCATTCAATACTACTTTGGCAACATACACAAATCACCTTAATTGAAATTGGCTTAGGGCTGCTACTGGGATTTCTTTTTGGATTGTCATCAGCCCTGTTACTCTCTTTTTCACCTAAAACATCATCATTACTGTTACCGGTTTTAATCATTTCTCAAGCGATTCCTGTTTTTGCTATCACCCCCATACTCGTACTTTGGCTAGGTTATGGTATGCCATCAAAAATTGTTATGGCCATTCTCATTATCTATTTCCCTGTAACCGCAGCCTGTTACGATGGCTTACGCAATACACCTCAAGCTTGGCTCGATCTCGCCAAAACGTTCAAACCTTCCCCTTTACGTTTATTACTCAAAGTACGCTTGCCTGCCGCATTGCCTGCATTTGCATCAGGCTTTCGCATTGCCGTTTCAGTCGCTCCGATTGGCGCTGTAATTGGAGAATGGGTAGGTTCATCAGAAGGGCTTGGCTATTTGATGATCCATGCCAACGCTCGGATGCAGGTAGATTTAATGTTTGCCGCGTTGCTGATCTTAGTGGCAATTTCACTTTGTTTATATTTCAGCATCGATTGGCTACTACGCCGTTTTATTTGGCACGTTTAACTCTTCATGACAAAAGGAGACAAAAATGAAGAAAATCATACGTTATTTCAGTCTTTTAATTGGACTCACCGCCAGTTTTACCAGCTTGGCAAGAGAGAAAATTAGCTTAATGCTTGATTGGTATGTAAACCCTGATCACGCAGCGATCATCGTGGCTCAACAAAAAGGCTTTTTTGAAAAAAATAACTTAGACGTCGAAATTATCGAACCAGCCGATCCATCGTTACCGCCTAAATTGGTTGCTGCAGGAAAAGTGGACTTAGCTATTAATTATCAACCTCAACTTTATCAACAAGTCGCCGAAGGATTACCTTTAGTGCGTGTAGGCTCTCTGATTTCCAGCCCATTAAATAGCGTAGTAGTGCTCAAAAATAGCAATATCAAAACGCTTGCCGATCTGAAAGGGAAAAAAGTAGGCTATTCAGTCAGTGGCTTTGAAGATGTATTACTCGATACCATGCTCCACGCCGTCGGGCTCAGCAACCAAGACGTAAAATTAGTGAATGTGAATTGGTCTCTTTCCCCTTCTCTTTTAACAGGGCAAGTCGATGCGGTCATAGGAGCATTTCGTAATTTTGAACTGAATCAGATCCAGTTAGAAAAACAAGAAGGCGTGGCATTTTTCCCAGAACAATATGGCGTGCCGGTTTATGATGAATTGATTTTAGTCGCAAACAAAAACAATCTTGCCTCTAAAAAAATTTCCGCTTTTTTGACCGCACTTGAACAAGCTACAACCTATCTACAAAACCATCCAGATGAAGCATGGCAAACTTTTGTGAACCATAAGCCAAAAGAACTCAATACAGAATTAAATCAATTAGCGTGGAAAGATACCTTACCTTTACTCGCAGCTAAACCTCGTCAATTGGATGCAAAACGTTATCAACAAATGGCGGAGTTTATGCATCAAAAAGGCTTGATTCCAGAAGCACTAGAATTGAAAGACTATGCCATCGAATTACAGTAAGGGAAAATAATGATTAACCAACTAATTCAGCAAGCTCAACCTTATTGGAAGCAATATATTGAGCATGAATTTGTACAACAACTTGCAAAAGGCACCTTGCCAAAAGCTTGTTTTCAACACTATTTAAAACAAGATTACATCTATCTTTTCCATTATAGCCGTGCTTTTGCCTTAGGCGTGTTCAAGGCAAGAAATTTTGCCGAAATGGACATGTCGCGTAAAACGCTCGACATTCTTTGCCAAGAAATCCAATTACATTTAGATTACTGCCGACAATGGGAAATTAGTGAACAGGAAATATTCCAAACACCAGAAAGTGCGGCATGTATTTCCTATACACGTTACCTGCTTGATTGTGGAATGACGGGCGGCTTACCAGAGCTATATGCAGCCGTTACGCCTTGTGCTTTAGGTTACGCACAAGTCGCCCGCTACATCACAGAAAATTATCCCAAACGACCAAGCAATCCTTATCAAGCATGGATTGACGCATACTCTGCACCAGAATATCAACAAGCCGCACAAGAAACTGTTGATTTTCTGACCGCACTTTGTGAGCCACTTAATGATTCTCAGTTAACCAATATTCAACAGATTTTTACCACTGCTACTCGAATGGAAATCGGATTTTGGCAAATGGGATTGGATTTAGCATAAAAATGGAGGGATGAAATGAAATCAGTTTATTTATCAAAAATTCGTGAACAGAATCCATTGATTCATAACATAACCAATATTGTCGCGGCAAATTTTAGTGCCAATGGTTTACTCGCTTTGGGTGCTTCACCATTGATGTCAGCTAATATTGAAGAAATGGTTGAATTACCAAAAATCAGCCAAGCATTAGTCATCAATATCGGTACAGTCATTGGTCAAGAGCGAGATGCCATGTTACTAGCGGGTAAAACGGCTAATTCAATAGGCATTCCTGTGGTGCTTGATCCGGTTGGAGTGGGCGCCACTCGTTACCGGCAAGAAACAGTCCGTCAGTTATTGGCGGAAGTAAAATTTGCCCTAATTCGAGGTAACGCCGGCGAACTTGCGGCGATTGCAGGTGAAAACTGGCAAGCAAAAGGCGTGGATGCGGGGCAAGGGAAAACGAATCTACAAAAAGTCGCTCAACGTGTTGCACTACGCTATGACTGTACGGTGTTAATTAGTGGAGAGATCGATATTATCAGCGATGGACAACAAACTACCACAGTCCATAATGGTACGCCACTATTTCCAAAAGTCACTGCATCAGGTTGTTTATTAAGTGCAGTATGTGCAGCATTTTTAGCCGTTGATGAAGGTAAACATTTTTCAGCAACAATCGAAGCCTGTGCAGCTTACACCATTGCAGGGGAGATTGCGGCTAAAAACTTAACCACGCAAGTCGGTCAGTTCCAAATTCGTTTACTTGATGAATTGTCTGCTTTAACACCTAATGTAATAGAACAAAATGCGGAGGTGAAATATGTCTAACATCGCACAGGTGTTGACTATTGCTGGTTCTGACAGTGGCGGTGGTGCTGGAATTCAAGCAGATCTTAAAACCTTTCAAATGCAGGGCGTATTTGGCACTTCAGTGATCACTGCTGTCACTGCACAAAACACACTTGGCGTATTTGATATTCACCCTATTCCACTGAAAACAATTCAAGCGCAACTGGAAGCGATAAAAAATGACTTTCAGATTGCAAGTGCCAAAATTGGTATGCTTGGCACAGCAGATATTATCGAATGTGTGGCTGATTTCTTAAGTCATCGTCCATTCGGCACACTAGTTCTTGATCCCGTCATGATTGCGAAAGGTGGAGCCTCTTTATTGCAACAACAAGCGGTTTCGGCATTAAGCAAATATTTATTGCCACTTGCCGATGTGATTACGCCTAATATTCCTGAGGCAGAAGCTTTAACTGGTTTTAAGATTTCTGATACAGCTAGCATTCAACAAGTCGCGTTAGACTTGCAAAAACAAGGCGCAAAGAATGTGATTATTAAAGGCGGACATTCGCTGAATTCACAAAGTCAGCTATGCCAAGATTGGCTCCTTTTACAAAATGGTGAGCATTTTGTTTTAGAAAGCGTGCGTTTCGATACACCACATACTCACGGCACGGGCTGTACTTTTTCAGCCTGCTTAACAGCAGAATTAGCCAAAGGCACACCGTTAAAAAGTGCGGTGAAAACAGCTAAAGATTTTATCACTGCAGCCATCTCTCACCCATTGAATATTGGTCATGGACATGGTCCAACAAATCATTGGGCTTACAGTCGCCTTTAAGGATTAAAAGATGAAAAATATTCAAGAAATTTTACCGCTCTATTTTGTAGCAGGCACACAAGATTGCCGACATTTAGGTGATAATCCAGCTGATAACTTGCTTTCTGTTCTTAGACAAGCTTTAGAAGGTGGCATTACCTGCTTTCAATTTCGCGATAAAGGCAAATTCTCATTAGAAAATTCGCCAGATGAGCAACGAGCCTTAGCCATTAGCTGTCGAGATTTATGCCATCAATATGATGTGCCATTTATTGTTGATGACAATGTTGATTTGGCATTAGAAATTGAGGCTGATGGGGTTCACGTTGGACAAAGCGATACGCCTGTAAAAACGATTCGAGCAAGAAGTAATAAGCCTCTGATTATTGGTTGGTCCATTAACCGCTTAGATGAAGCAAAAATCGGAGAGGGATTATCTGAAATCGATTATTTTGGTGTTGGTCCAATTTTTCCCACTCAATCAAAAGAGAATCCTTCCCCGACTCTAGGAATGGAATTTATTCAAACCTTGAGAAATGGAGGTATCACAAAACCGCTTGTGGTGATTGGCGGAGTAAAACGGGAACATGTAAAAACCTTACGAAAATATGGCGCTGATGGTGTTGCTGTGATCACAGCCATAACTCAAGCAAATAACATAAAAGCAGCAACGCAAGCTTTAAAAGAAGATAGTAATACCAGAAAGTCATAATCGAATGAATCTAAACCGATTAATTCGAGTAAAACTCACAAAAAAACGACCGCACTTGCGGTCGTTTCTATTTACAGCTTCAAGGATTATTTTAATTTTTCACCTTTAAATTCACCTGTTAAACTTTCTAAGAAAGAGGTTATGTCCTCCACAAATTTTTGAGCAGGCTGTTTCACGTTACTTTGGTATTTCAACATTGCACTCACAGCATCTTTTAATTCTTTTGCTGAGGCATCATGGAAATATGGTGCAGTAAGCGCGACATTGCGCAAGGTTGGCACTTTGAAGCGATGCATATCGAAAGGATCTTTAGTTTGTGCAAAGCGACCTTCATCCGCATCAGTTAATGGCGTACCACGATCTTTAAAGTAATCGCCGTAGAGTCCCATGTATTCATAAGATTGTCCAC
The DNA here is from genome assembly GCA_959600045.1 of uncultured Haemophilus sp. Lineage (GTDB taxonomy): Bacteria > Pseudomonadota > Gammaproteobacteria > Enterobacterales > Pasteurellaceae > Haemophilus_D. Next base: position 3,882 of record CAUGKJ010000020.1, on the reverse strand, counting down.
CCATTGCTACACCAGTATGACAAGTATCACATTTATGTTGTTTGAATAACTCATAACCGCGAACTTGTTGCTCGGTTAACGCTGTTTTATCCCCTTTCAAATAACGGTCGAAATCACTATTTGGCGTAATTAATGTTTTTTCATATTCACCAATTGCATGAGTTAAAGTTTCTTTCGTCACTTGTGGATATTCTTTTAAGAATTCTTTTTTAAATTCTTCATCCATTTCAAAACGAGCCACGATGTCATCCCACGAGTGCGAGCCCATTTCTACTGGATTTGTTGGAGGACCTTTCGCTTGATCAGCTAAATCTGCTGCACGACCATCCCAGAATTGCACAAAGTTAAATGCCGCATTGAATACGGTTGGTGCGTTAATTGGACCTTTTTTACCTTCAATCCCTGTTGAAGTATCAAGTCTATCCACACCACCTTTATCTAATTGGTGACAAGTGTGACATTGAATAGAACCATCGCCTGATAAACGACCATCAAAGAAAAGATCATGGCCTAACGCGACTTTTGCTTCATCTGTTGCAATACTGTCTGGAATAGGTTGCACTAAACGATCGGCATCAACATTGGGGGTTTCTTTTGGTAAAGACATTTTACGTGCTTCACGAATCCAGTTAAGCAATGCCACTTTTTCTTGCTCATCTGGCTTACTTCCCCAGTGAAGATGTCTGAATTTAGCAATTGGCATTTCATTATTTTCAAGTACACGTTGTAATTTTGCTAAATCAGCTTGGGATAATTTGCTCGGATCTTTTAAGCCTTCAACTAAACGATCTAAGCGGAAAGCACGAAGCCCATTCTGAATATCCGATTGCATTTGGTCACCCACAATCGGGAATTTTGAATAAAATGGAAGTGGAGTGTTTGGACTATGACAATATTGGCAGCTGTTATCAAACAACGCCTTTGCCACTTTTTCTTGTTCGCCCGTATAGCGATTTTCCATTAAAAGTTGGGTCGCGTTCTCTTTATCAAATTGATGTAGATACCCCACAACCCCCAAATAACCCAATACTGCAATGGCTGCTCCGCCAATAATCAGTTTTTTCATCTAATCCTCAAAATGATCAATAAAATATAAATATAAAAAGAAAGAGAAAGCTTAAAAAGCAAGGTGATTATGCCAAAAAATTGGCTTATATTTTATGTGGATTTAATTTGATTTGGCTATGGATGCGATTGATTGCATTACAGGTGTTTTTGCCTTATGAATACAGATCTCCCTAAAATTCAGCAATAAAAAATGCGGTTATTTCTAACCGCACTTTACGTTTTATTATCTCTCGTTTATTTCTTTGGCGCTTGCATAAAGCGGAAGAAATCACTGTCTGGTTTCAAGATCATCATATTACCTGAACCTTCGAAGCTGCTTTCATAGGCTTTTAAGCTACGAATAAAGCTATAAAACTGTGGTTCTTGAGCAAAAGCTTGAGAATACAATTTCGCTGCTGCCGCATCACCATTACCACGTAATTCTTGTGCAGTTTTATTTGCATTCGCTAAGATCAAAGTGACTTTACGATCCACGTCTGCTTGAATGAAGGCTGCTTTTTCTTTACCTTGTGAACGATGTTCACGCGCAACGGCATCACGTTCTGCACGCATACGTTGGTAAATCGAAGAAGAAACTTCATCCGGTAAATTGATTTGTTTTACGCGAACATCGACGACTTCAATCCCTAATTCAGAGGTACTATCCTGCCCTGAATTTAATGCTTTTTTCGCCCCCGCCATTAATTCACCACGGGTACCTGAAACGATATCTTTAATTGTACGAGTACCAATTTCTGAACGCAGACGGTCATTCACTTTACGGCTTAATAAGCTTGAAGCTTGGTTATAATCACCACCACCCGTTGCAGTATAGAAACGACCGAAATCGCTGATTTTCCATTTCACATAGGAATCTACCAACAAGTCTTTTTTCTCGACTGTTACAAAACGAGTTGCTGAGCCATCAAGGGTACGAATACGCGCATCAAGCACTTTAATGCTATCAATTAAAGGCAATTTGAAATGCAAACCTGGTTCATACACCACTACTTTGTTTTCTGCATCACGTTGTACTTTGTTAAAACGCAACATGATGCCACGAGTGCCCTCAGTTACAACCACGACGCTGGAATATAGCACCGCAGCAATCACCACAATAATCGGAAGTAAAAATTTACGCATTAGTTAAATCTCCCTTGGCGAATGCCTTCATTTGATTGAACTGGTTGAGCCGTTTGCGTTTCTACACGACGTTCCTGTGTTGAAACAGGTGCAGAACTGACCGCACTTTCAGGCGTTGTAGTAGTCGGTTGAGCCGCTTTTTTACCCATTAATTGTTCTAATGGTAATACGGTTAAATTGTTACCATTATTCGCATCTAACATGACTTTCGGCGTATTTGCCATGACTTTTTCCATGGTTTGAATATAAAGACGCTCTTTTAACAAATCAGGCGCAGCTTTAAATTCAGGTAGAAGACGTTGTAAACGTTCCACTTCCCCTTGCGCATCAAGTACAACACGATCTTTGTAAGCAGTCGCTTCTTCTATAATACGCTGTGCGTCACCGCGAGCGATAGGCTCTTTCTCACGAGCATAAGCTTCGGCCTCACGAATATAACGTTGTTCGTCTTCCTGTGCTTTAATCGCATCATCGAAAGCATCTTTCACCTCTTCTGGCGGACGCGCGGATTGGAAGTTCACATCAATCACTTCAAGTCCCATATCATAAGGTTTGATAATATCGTTCAAGGCTTTCCATGTATCTTCACGTACCACGGCACGACCCGTTGTCAGAATATCATTCATGGTCATATGACCGATCACATAACGAAGCGCACTATCTGTCGCTTGTCCGAGACTATTATCTGCATTGCTCACGCTAAACAAGTATTTTTCTGGATTTTGCACGCGATATTGTACGGTCATTTCCACTTTAACCATGTTTTCATCTTTGGTTAACATCGCACCTTGCGTTTTAAGCTCACGAACTTGTTCTACATTCACTGGAATCACTTTATCAATAAAGGTTGGCTTCCAGTTTAAACCAGGTTGAACGATAGAATGAAACTCACCAAAACGTAACGTTACGCCACGTTCTGCTTCTTTAATGGTGTAAAAACCGCTTGCGCCCCAAATAATCCCCCCGATTACTGCGGCGATCGGTAAAATCTTACCTAAATTAAATGAAGGCATATTCGGCGAAGTATTTGATCCACCTTTTTTATTGCCACCACCTAACTTTTTCAACAGATTATTGAATACCTCTTCAATATCTGGTGGTGATTGCTCCTGATTCTTATTGTCTCGCGCGCCCCAGCCATTTTCATTTTGCTTATCTGATGAATTATCTGACTGTTTTGGACCGCTACTCTGTCCCGGTTTACCCCAAGGATCTTGATCTGGACCGTTTTGCGACATTACGTTCTCCATTTGTCTAAAATTTTTAATGAGTTTAGCGAAATAAATGGGGTTAGTCTATGAAAATACAAGTGGCAATGCAAATTATTATAAAATAAAAAATCCTTGAATATTTTCAAGGATTTTGTTTTATTCATTTACTTGGTAAATCAAGGATTTTTGTATATTTTTTTCTACTAAATTTTTCCCATCCCATTGATAAAGTTGTAGTTGAATTTTTGACTGATTAATAAATGCAGCAAAATAAAAAGGTAATTCATCGGTAAAGATCAACTCACCTTTCGGACAATAATTTGAAAAGATCTGAAGTTGTTCTGGCAAATGAATGACACTTGATAACTTCACTATTCCTACGCCTTGTGATTTCAATACCGCTTCACGCAAACACCAACAACGATAAAAGGCCAGCTCTGCATCAGGCTGTTTAGCAAACCAATCTTGTTCTGCTTGTGGA
>CAUGKJ010000019.1 GCA_959600045.1 uncultured Haemophilus sp. | reverse complement strand
AATACGTTCAGCACTCATTAAATTACGAGTTGAAGGTAAATCTGGTACATGAAGCGAAATCACATCACAAGAACCCAATAACTCTTCAAGTGTGTGTAATTGTTTTGCATTACCCAATGGCAATTTATTTTCAATATCGTAGAAATATACTTCCATCCCTAGAGATTCCGCAATAATACTTAATTGCGAACCGATATGGCCATAACCCACGATACCTAATTTTTTGCCGCGCACTTCATGAGAACCCACTGCTGATTTATTCCATAAACCACGATGCACATCTGCATTCGCTTGAGGAATATTGCGCATTAAGAGCAAAATCTCACCCAACACTAATTCAGCCACAGAACGTGTATTAGAGAACGGCGCATTAAATACTGGAATCCCACGCATTTTTGCTGCATTAAGATCCACTTGGTTGGTACCGATACAGAAACAGCCAATAGCAATCAGCTTAGGCGCAGCTTCAATCATTTCAGCGGTTAATTGGGTGCGTGAACGTAAGCCAATAAAATGTGCATCTTTAATGGCTTCTTTTAGCTCATCACCATCTAAAGCTTTTTTGTAAAAGTCGATATTGGTGTAGCCCGCCGCATGTAGGGTATCTAATGCACTTTGGTGCACGCCCTCTAATAGCACAAATTTAATTTTTGATTTGTCTAATGAGACTTTGTTTGTCATGTTTGCTTCCTTATTTTTATTAATCAATAATTTTTGCGCCGTCTGGTGTACCGACAATCACAATATCCGCCCCACGTAAGGCAAAAATACCATTTGTTACTACACCTGCGACATTATTCAATTCTTTTTCCATTTCCACTGGATTTAAAATAGCGAAGTTATGTACATCTAAAATCACGTTGCCGTTATCAGTCACCACGCCTTCACGATATTCAGGTGCACCACCAAGAGAGACTAATTTACGACCAACTTGTGAACGTGCCATTGGAATCACTTCTACTGGCAATGGGAATGTGCTACCTAATACATCCACTTGTTTACTAGCATCCACAATACAAATAAATTTTTTCGCTAAAGCGGCCACAATTTTTTCGCGAGTCAGTGCTGCACCGCCGCCTTTGATCATCATTTTTTGTGGATTGATTTCATCTGCGCCATCCACATAAATATCTAAACTGGATACATCGTTAGCACTAAACACTTCAATACCCTGTTTACGTAATAATTCTTCTGAGGCTTTAGATGCTGCTACCGCGCCTTGAATTTGATCTTTTAATTCACCTAAGGCTTCAATAAAACAATTCACTGTTGAACCACTTCCCACGCCAACAATGGTATCGGGCTTAACATATTTTAACGCCGCACGTGCCGCTAATTTTTTCATTTCTAATTGGTCCATTTTTCTCTCCCTTTTAAATCGTGGATAACAACGTAAACGTTTGCCTTACTTTAATACGACACTATTAAATAAACAAGTGTAAAAATTTATTCGTGATGATGAAAAAATTTTATTCATCTAAAAAAAGCGCTAACAGCTCGTTCAAGAACAATTTCCCGTGTTCGATGACTTGCCAAGAATCCAGTGTTTCGACGATATAATTCTGTTGAATGGCCAAATCAATTTGATTTTTGACCGCACTTTGCGAAAGCCCTGTGTAATGTTCAAACTCTTGTTTTGGCACGGCTTCCAATAAACGAAAACGATTCATGAAAAATTCAAAAGCGCGGTCATTTTTTTTCACGTTTTTTTCTTCATAAAGGTATTCACCACGCAAATAGCCTTTTGGATGCTTCGTTTTAGAAAAACGTAAAATATCGCCATCAGGAAAAGTCAGTTTTCCATGTGCGCCACAGCCTATCGCCAAATAATCCCCGAATCGCCAATAATTCAAATTATGCTGACATTGGAAACCCGGTTTTGCATAAGCGGATGTTTCATATTGTTGATAACCCGCTTCGGTTAAAAGCTGGTGGCCTTGCTCAAAAATATCCCAAAGCGCATCATCATCCGGCAACGTAGGTGGACGATAAGCAAACATGGTATTGGGTTCAATGGTGAGTTGATACCAAGAAAGGTGTGGCGGAGCAAGCTCAATAGCTTGTCGTAAATCATCTAGAGCTTCCTCAAGTGTTTGGTTTGGCAAGCCGTGCATTAAATCTAGATTGAAACTTTTCAAGCCCGAAACTTTCGCCAAACTGACCGCACTTTTAGCTTCCGCCACATTATGAATACGTCCTAAACGTTGTAATTTATCGTCATTAAAACTTTGAATGCCCATAGAAATACGTGTTACGCCAGCATCCACATAGCCTTTAAAACGCTCCGCTTCGACAGTGCCAGGATTGGCTTCCATGGTGATTTCAATATTCTCCGAAAAAGGAATGCGACGTTGAATTTCTGCCAATAACAACTTGATACTTTCCGCTGAAAATAAACTCGGCGTGCCACCACCAATAAAAATTGAATGAAGTGGACGATTTTGAATACTAGCCTGGTATTTCTCTAAGTCTGCCTCAAGATCAGCGATCAGATGTTGCACATATTCTTGTTCAGGAATTGCGCCTTTCTGTGCATGCGAATTGAAATCACAATAAGGGCATTTCTGCACACACCAAGGAATATGCACATAAAGGGAAAGAGGGGGAAATTTTTGCATAATTAAAAGTCAAAAGGGCTTGTTTTCACAAGCCCTAAAAATGAGTCATTAATTGACCGCTCTTGCTGTTTTAGTCGCAGCTTTACGGCGTGGTGCTTTCGCTTTTGTTTCCACTTTCACGAATTCAATGCCTTCCGGTGGATTCTCTAACGCTAAGCCCAACACTTCATCAATGGTTTCCACCGCATGAATCGCAAGATTTTCTTTCACGTTATCTGGAATTTCTTCCAAATCTTTCACGTTATCTTTTGGAATCAATACAGTTTTAATACCACCACGATGTGCCGCAAGTAATTTTTCTTTTAACCCGCCAATTGGTAATACTTTACCGCGTAGGCTGATTTCACCAGTCATCGCGACATCAGCACGCACTGGGTTACCCGTTAAGCAAGAAACCAATGCAGTACACATTGCGATACCTGCACTTGGGCCATCTTTCGGTGTCGCACCATCTGGCACGTGAATATGAATATCACGTTTTTCATGAAACTCAGAATTGATACCCAATTTCTCCGCACGTGCACGGACTACAGTCATCGCCGCTTGGATAGATTCTTTCATCACATCGCCTAATGAACCGGTGAAGGTTAATTTGCCTTTACCCACTACTGAAGCGGTTTCAATGGTCAGTAAGTCACCGCCCACTTCAGTCCAGGCAAGGCCTGTTACTTCGCCCACACGGTTTTGCGTATCCGCTTTGCCAAATTCAAAACGTTTCACACCAAGATAGTCATGCAAGTTGTCTGAATTAACGGTAATGGATTTCACTTTTGGATTGACTAATAAATTCTTCACCGCTTTACGACAGATTTTAGAAATTTCACGCTCTAATCCACGCACACCCGCTTCACGGGTGTAATAACGGATAATATCTAAAATGGCGTTTTCTTCGATGGTTAATTCGCCTTTTTTCAATCCATTACGTTCAATTTGTTTTTGCAACAAATGACGCATCGCAATATTGAGTTTTTCATCTTCGGTATAACCAGAAAGACGAATAACTTCCATACGGTCTAGCAATGGACCAGGAATATTCATGGAGTTTGAGGTTGCCACAAACATTACATCAGACAAATCGTAGTCCACTTCAAGATAGTGATCATTGAAGGTAGTATTTTGTTCTGGATCAAGCACTTCTAACAAGGCTGACGCAGGATCACCACGCATATCCGAAGACATTTTATCGATCTCATCAAGCAAGAAGAGTGGGTTTTTCACGCCAACTTTTGCCATTTTTTGAATCAATTTACCTGGTAATGCACCAATATAAGTTTTACGGTGACCACGGATTTCTGCTTCATCACGTACTCCACCTAATGCCATACGCACATATTTACGACCAGTGGCATTCGCAATAGATTGACCCAGTGAGGTTTTCCCCACCCCTGGCGGCCCGACTAAGCAAAGGATTGGGCCTTTGATTTTGTTTAAGCGAGCTTGTACCGCAAGGTATTCTAAAATGCGTTCTTTCACACGTTCTAAACCGTAGTGATCCGCATCTAAGACTTGTTGTGCTTTTGCAATATCTTTCTTCACTTTAGTACGTTTATGCCATGGTACTTGAAGCATCCACTCAACATAGCTACGCACCACCGTTGCTTCCGCAGACATCGCTGACATCATTTTGAGTTTTTGTAACTCACTCTCTACTTTCTCGCGCACATCTGCCGGCATACCTGCCGCTTCAACCTTTTGACGAAGTTGTTCAACTTCATCAATGGTATCTTCACTTTCACCTTCGTCCATTTCTTTGCGAATCGCTTTGATTTGTTCGCTAAGATAATAGTTACGCTGGCTTTTCTCCATTTGTTTTTTCACACGGCCACGGATGCGTTTTTCAACTTGAAGAATATCCGCTTCAGATTCCATCATACCGAGCAAGTATTCTAAACGCTCTTGCACATCTGCCAGTTCTAACACGCTTTGTTTATGACGAACAGTTACTGGAATATGCGCAGCCATGGTATCCGCTAAACGATCGGCATCATCAATGCGTTGAAGTGCCGCTAAAACGTCTGCAGGAATTTTTTTATTGAGTTGAAGATAGCTTTCAAATTCATTTAAAACAGCTGCCTTCACCACATCTAATTCTTTTTCATCACCAAATGTGGTTTCAATTAGTGTGACTTCCGCAGAAAAATGGTCTTCACCATCATTTAATTGATTGATTTTCGCGCGTTGTTGCCCTTCCACCAACACTTTCACCGTGCCGTCTGGCAATTTTAATAATTGAATAATATTCGCAATCGTCCCGACATCGAATATATCATCAACGGTAGGTTCTTCTAAATCTGCTTGCTTTTGTGACACCAATAATAATTGTTTGCCCTCATTCATGGCTTCATCAAGGGCGCTAATCGATTTTGCACGCCCAACAAAAAGTGGCATCACCATATAAGGGAAAACGACAACATCCCGTAATGGCAATACAGGAAGTGTACGTTGTTGAGTTCTTTTGGCGTTCATAATTATCTCTCTTACATCAATTCTATAATTTCATTGAATATGGGGATGAGTTGCATAAATTCAAGGTAGGATTTGGCATATTAAGGAGAAATCGAAAAATAGGCAAGTAAAGAACCACCTTTATTGATGGTTAATTGGAAAAACCATGGAATACAGGTACAATAAGTGCGGTCAAAAATCAGCATGATTTTACCCAATAAAAAACGTTTGAAAAAATAACCGCACTTTATCCATTATGACAGCAAAACAAACTATTACTTTCGCGACCTTTCAAGAATTACTACCCGATTCTTGTAATCATCCATTAAAAAAACAATTAAGGGATAAAGCCCGTTATTACGGACGCAAATTTTTATTTAAAAAACAATGTGATGCATTGGTTAATTTCTTAAATACAAACCAAACTTGGATTCCGCTTTTTCAACAAAATCCATATCGTTTTAATGCATTGCTCGCCACCTATTGTGACAAACGTTTTTCTGCAACCGATCGACTCAATGCCATTACCAATAATCTGCTAATGCTTGAAGAAAAAATGGGCGTAGAATTTTGTAAAAAACTACTGCAAGAAAAATCCCTTTTATTAGCACAATTAACGGATCAACTTGGTATTTATTTCAACATCAACCAGATTGACCCTTTTGAAGGTTATTTTTCCATTAACTTAAAAGACAATGATGGGCGTAGCATTTATGATGCTTCTTTCACCTTCTTAAAGCCAAATAAATTACTTATCGCCTCAATTCAAGGCCCTTCTTATAAAGAGGCACAAGAAGCTGTGAAACAAGCCACAAAAGAATTACACGGTGTTCGTCCAATGTTTATGTTGATGAATGTTTTCCGCTTGTTAGCTGAAAAATGGCAATGTGAATTAATCGGTATCCCTCACACTTCACAAGGTAAATACCGTTTATCTGCGCGCAGTAAAATCCTATTCAACTACGATGAATTTTGGCAGGAAAACCAAGGGCAATTAAAAGGTCAATATTGGCAATTACCGCTTGAAAGGGCCCGCAAACCGCTGGAAGAAATCGCCAGCAAAAAACGTTCCATGTATCGAAAACGTTATGAAATGTTAGATGATTTGAGTGAAAAAATTACTCAATTTTCCTAAATAAAATAGACTTAAGCCAGGCTTAACCAGATCTATGTCTGGCTTAAGTAAACGTTTGCCAACCCTGCTATCATTGTATTCTTTCAAAATCATCCTTTGCTTTTTTGTTCTTTTTGTGTAGAATACGCGCTCGGCTTATTGATTAATCCGAACACAAGGAGTTCTCCATAATGGAAGCATCAAAGAAAAAGATGAAATTCCCTTCCGCATTTAGCATTCTCTTTATTATTCTTCTTATTGCTATTGGTCTTACTTGGCTTATTCCCTCAGGGTCCTACTCTAAACTTTCCTACGACAGCACCGAAAATCATTTTATTGTCAAAACCCACGGAATTCCCGATCAAAGCTATCCAGCAACAGAACAAACCCTTAATCAACTCAATATCAAAATTCAACTTTCTAATTTCACCAACGGCATTATCAAAAAGCCGATTGCTATCCCCGATACCTATCAACGCATTGAACAACACGAAAAAGGCATTACCGATATGATTCACGCCATGGTGGATGGCACCATTGAAGTCGCGGATATTATGATTTTTATCTTCATACTCGGTGGAATGATTGGTGTGATAAACAAAACTGGAGCATTCAATGCCGGATTAATGTCTCTCACCAAGAAAACAAAAGGAAATGAATTCTCTGTTGTCTTTGCTGTCTGCGTGTTAATGCTATTAGGCGGTACGGCTTGTGGTATTGAAGAAGAAGCAGTAGCCTTCTACCCGATTCTTGTTCCTGTCTTTTTAGCCTTAGGTTATGATTCTATTGTCTGTGTCGGCGCCATATTTCTCGCTGCTTCAATGGGTACAGCCTTCTCTACAATCAATCCATTTTCCGTTGTCATTGCTTCAAACGCGGCAGGGATTCCATTCACTGAAGGGATGGGATTCCGCACACTGGGACTTATTCTTGGAGGAACCTGTGTAATAGCCTATATGTATTGGTACTGTAAAAAACTGCGTGCCAATCCTGAATTTTCTTATACTTATGACGATCGCCAGGCCTTCTATGATCTCTATATGAAAGATATTGATCCGAATGCAACCGTTGAATTTACCTTTAGAAGAAAACTGATTCTGATTCTATTTAGTGGCGCCTTTCCTCTCATGGTATGGGGGGTGATGTTTGGGGGCTGGTGGTTCCCTCAAATGGCGGCTTCCTTCCTAGCCATTACCATCATTATTATGTTTATCAGTGGATTGCCTGAAAAAGATGTCGTAAATGGCTTTACTCATGGTGCTTCTGAATTAGTCGGCGTCGCATTGATTATCGGACTCGCTCGAGCAGTTAATATCATTCTAGAGCAAGGAATGATTTCAGACACGATTCTCGATTATATGACACATCTTGTTGGAGGAATGAATGGCGGCGTCTTTATTATTGGTCAGCTCATTGTCTTCATTTTCTTAGGATTGGTTGTACCTTCCTCTTCAGGCCTTGCCGTACTCGCTATGCCAATTATGGCACCGCTGGCTGATACTGTTGGCATTCCAAGAGATATCGTCGTATCGGCTTACAACTGGGGACAATATATTATGTTATTCCTTGCTCCAACAGGATTAGTCCTTGTCACGCTACAAATGCTTGGTATTCCATTCAATAAATGGCTGAAATTTGTCATGCCAATCGTGGGCGGTCAATTTGTTATCTCATCGATACTTCTTCTCGTTCAAGTATTTATGTATTCACACTAAGCAATAAAATAAAAAGCCACGCAATCTAGCGTGGCTTCTTTTTATCATCTGATGTTATTTGACAAACTCATCAAACTCTAACTCATAATCATCACCATCTCTGGTGTATTTGATATAACGTGGAAATTGTTCACCTGAGAATTTCTTCACCATAATATCCTTATTACCTGTTTTAAATGAATAAGTGATTTCAGTGACAGTTTGCTTGTTATATTGGATCTGTTTTTCCACTTTCTTCACATTCACATTTTCCATTGGGTAAAGTTTTTTACCATTTGTAATTTGGAAACTAGTTGGCAATTTATCGTAATAGCTCAACTGAAATGCCATGGTGAATAAGTCAAAAGTCGGTAATGTTAACGGTTCGGTTTCTAACCCATTTTTCACTTTACCGTATTCAATTGTTGTTGGCGAAATTTTAGAAATAGCATAAGGCTTACCATTACGCACATCTTGATAATTCACCATTTTAAATTGGCTCGCAGTTTGCGAACCACGAGAAGTAAACACAATGTTGTATAACGGAATATTAATTTTTGCATTGACTGAATACTGTGAACCATCAGCTTTAAAATGCACATACGCCGGCATTAAATAATTGGAACTGTATTTAATATTATAATCCACCGCAGACCATGCTGTTGGCACATAAGCAATTAATGCAGCAAAAAGGATTTTAAATAACTTCATTGGTTTTCCTTATATATAAAAATAGGTTGCCCTTTAGAGTATCACAGCGAGAAGAAGTTCCCCATTAAAAAAACCATCTTATCTGCAGACAAGATGGTTTTCATTTATGTTAGCTTAATGGGGGATTATAAAACTGCACCTGCCATTAAGAAACCGAATAATACAGATAAGCTGATTGCAATCACACCCGGCACTAAGAATGGGTGGTTGAATACATATTTACCGATACGAGTTGAACCAGTATCATCCATTTCTACTGCTGCAATTAAGGTTGGGTAAGTAGGAAGAATGAATAATGCAGATACTGCGGCAAATGCTGCAATCGCTGCTTCCGGAGAAACACCTAATAAAATTGCAGTTGGGTATAATGCTTTTGCAGTTGCAGCTTGTGAGTAAAGTAAGGTACTTGCGAAGAACAAGATTACCGCTAAACTCCAAGGGTATTGTTGTAAGAACTCAGCTGATACCGCTTTAATTTGATCGATATGGCCTTCAACGAAAGTATTACCTAACCATGCTACACCAAGCACACAAATTACCGCTGACATACCAGATTTAAAGGTTGCTGCATTAGTAATTTTTGCGGTATCCACTTTACATGCCATAGTGATAATGGCTGCAGTTGCAAGCATAAAAGAGATAATGGCGTTATCACGAGAAAGAATTGGGTTTTGAATTAAACCAACTGTTTTACTGATTGCAGTTGCATAAAGCATGACCACTAAAATCGCGATAAGGAAAATTGCAACAGAACGTTTTGCATAAGGTTTGATCTCAATTTGCATTTCACCACGCATAGTAATTAAACCTTTTGCTAGACGATCTTGGTAAACTTCATCATCTTTCAAATCTTTACCAAGGAAGTTACAAATCACTGCAGTAATCATACATGCTGCGTAAGTAGTTGGGATCCAAATACCTAATAATTGTAAGTAACTTAAACCAAAGTTTTTCTCTAATTCAGCAGAAAGGAATACCACCGCAGCAGAAATTGGAGAAGCTGTAATCGCAATTTGTGAAGCGATAACCGCAATAGAAAGTGGACGTGAAGGACGAATACCTTGTTCTTTTGCCACTTCAGCAATCACTGGAAGTGTTGAGAACGCTGTGTGACCAGTACCCGCAAGTACAGTCATAAAATAAGTCACAGTTGGCGCAAGGAAAGTGATGTATTTTGGATTTTTACGTAGGATTTTTTCAGCCATTTTTACTAAGAAATCCATACCACCCGCAACTTGCATTGCCGCAATCGCCATGATTACAGACATGATAACTGAAATTACATCAAACGGAATGGCGCCCGGTTTTAAGCCAAGTAGTGAAAGTGCAACAACACCCATACCCCCCATAAAACCAATACCAATACCGCCTAATCTAGCCCCTAGGTAAATAAAGAGTAGGACGACTAAAAGTTGAGCCCAAATCATAATATTTTCTCCATATTAATTTTAAAAATAATTCCGGAACATATATTAACAACAAACTAGTGCATTATCTATATTTATTAATTGGATTAGTCTATTTTATCCGAAAGTGCGGTTAAAATTTGATTCAAATTCTGACCGCACTTTCAATGACTTTCCTAGAAATCCTCAAAGTATTGTTGAATCACTTTTGGATCTTTTGTTTGTGTTAAGGCTAATTGTAATAACACACGTGCTTTTTGCGGATTCAATGTACCTGAAGCCACAAAACCATATTTAGAATCATCTACTTCAGCATCACGTGTTGTGTAACCGGTTGGCACACGAGATGAACGTACCACCACAACACCATCTTTCGCCGCTTTTTCTAAACGTTCTAAATGGGCTGCATTCACGTTACCATTACCCACACCTGCTGAAACAATGCCTTGATAGCCCGCATCCAATAATGAATTTAATGGCTCAATTGGTGCATTAGAATAAGCATAAACAATGCCTACTTTCGGTAAGCTGTCTAATTTATCTACGTTAAATGGTGTGTTCACAGTGTGTTTGCTTTCAGGTGAACGCTCGTAATCTACTTTACTGTTATGGATATAACCCAAGGTACCATAGT
>CAUGKJ010000018.1 GCA_959600045.1 uncultured Haemophilus sp. | reverse complement strand
TACAACATATTTTTCGCTCATAACAAATACCTTAAACTTTGTCGCTAAATAAAAAAATTGCAGAATTTTAACCCGAAATGGCGTTTTATGCTATGATTTCCGCAAAAATTTTAATGAAAAAAAGGAGTTCATTATGTCAGAAATTACCACATTACAACCGCAATTACTTTGGAAATGGTTTGATCAAATTTGTGCGATACCACATCCTTCACATCATGAAGATGCGCTCGCGACCTTTATTGTTAACTGGGCGAAAGAAAAACAATTTTTTGCCGAGCGTGATGAAGCCGGTAATGTATTAATCCGTAAACCAGCCACAGCAGGAATGGAAAACAGCCAACCTGTTGTGTTACAAGCACATTTAGATATGGTTCCGCAAGCGAATGAAGGCAATCCACATAACTTCGCTCAAGACCCAATTCGCCCTTATATTGATGGGGATTGGGTGAAAGCACAAGGTACCACACTTGGCGCGGATAACGGTATCGGCTTAGCCTCGACCTTAGCGGTATTAGAAAGTACCGATATTGCACATCCACCACTTGAAGTGTTACTCACCATGACTGAAGAAACCGGCATGGATGGTGCCGTACACCTTCGTCGTAACTGGTTAAAATCAGAAATCTTAATTAATACCGATACCGAAGAAATCGGTGAAATCTATATTGGTTGTGCTGGTGGTGTGAATGCTAATGTTGAGCTACCTGTTCACCGTGAAACCAATTCATTCAACCACACTTTGCAAATTAACTTAAAAGGTTTACGTGGCGGTCACTCTGGTTGTGATATTCACACCACACGCGCGAATGCAATTAAAGTATTGGCGCGTTTATTGGCAAAACTCTCACAAAATCAACCGCACTTCGCCCTTGCTGAAATTCGTGGTGGATCAATTCGTAATGCGATTCCACGTGAAGCCGCTGCAACCATTTGCTTCAATCATGATGTAGAAAGCGTAAAAAGTGCGGTTAAAAATTTTGAAGTTTTATTGAAAGAAGAGCTCGCTATTGCTGAACCTAACTTAACCTTAACCGCTGAGCAAGTTGAAAATCCACAACAAACCTTCACGCTTGAAACCACCAAAAAAGTGATTAATTTGCTGAACGTCTTACCAAATGGCGTAATCCGCAACAGTGATGTAATCAAAAATGTCGTGGAGAGCTCGTTAAGTATTGGTGTATTAAAAACCCTTGAAGATAAAATCAAAGGTACGATTCTTATTCGTTCGCTTATTGAAAGTGGTAAAGAGTATGTAGGAGAAACCTTAACATCACTCGCCAAACTCACGGGGGCAACAGTTGAATTTTCAGGTTCTTACCCAGGTTGGAAACCAGTAAATGACACCGCAATTTTGACATTAATGAAAAAACATTATGCAGAAGTGCTTGGCAAAGAACCTGAGATTAAAGTGATTCACGCGGGGCTTGAATGTGGCTTATTAAAAGAACATTATCCAAATATTGATATGATCTCTGTGGGCCCAACGATTCGCAACGCGCATTCACCTGATGAAAAAGTCCAAATTTCAACAGTACAAACTTACTGGGAATTACTCACTAAAGTCTTAGCGGATATTAAATAATATACAAATAAAAAGGGCTAAATATTACATTTAGCCCTTTATTTTTTTATCTTTTATAAACTACGTAATGCTTCGATACGTTTTTCAAGTGGAGGATGGCTCATAAAAAGTTCGCTACGTTTGCCGTTAATCATAAAGGCATTAAGTGAACCTTCCATCTCTTGCGGCTCATGAATTTGTTGTAAACGTTGCAATGCCGCAATCATTTTTTCTTTTCCAACAAGCTGTGCAGAACCTGCATCTGCTCGGTATTCGCGATAGCGTGAGAACCACATCGCGATAATGCTCGCTAAAATACCAAACAAGATTTCTAACACCATTGAGACTAAGAAGTAAATGCCTGAACTACGACTTTCTTCATCGCCATTACGAGAACTTGCTACCACATTGGCGATCACACGAGATAAGAAAATCACGAAGGTATTCAATACGCCCTGTAATAAAGTCATTGTCACCATATCACCGTTCGCGATGTGTGAGACCTCATGAGCCAGTACCGCTTCTGCTTCTTCTTCCGTCATAGAGTTTAATAAGCCTGTACTAATCGCCACTAAAGAATTGTTTTTCGTTGCCCCCGTAGCAAAAGCATTCGCATCATTAGAATAATAAATCGCGACATCAGGCATTGGGATGCCTGCTTGTTGTGCTTGACGACGTACAGTTTCCACTAACCAACGTTCCGCTTGATTACGAGGTTCGGTAATTACCTCCGCACCCACAGAGCGCAATGCCATGGTTTTTGATAAGAATAATGAAATCAATGATCCAGCAAAACCAAAAAGCATTGCCATAATTAAAATGCCACCTGTACTATTTCCTGCAATACCGGTCACATTTAAAATAATCCCTAACACAAGCATCACAGCAAAGTTAGTGGCTAAAAATAAAAGGATTCGCATCATAATAAAGTTCCTCAATAAAATAGAAAGTAAACACTGTAATAATGGAGAATTTTTTACAAAATTCAAGGTTAAACAAATAATTTATTGTAAATCTTCTAAGGTATTAAAATTTACAAATCGTCCCTCTTGTTCGTCAAATTGGACAGCAACCGCGCCATTTTTGTTCATAAATTGTAATAAACGACGTTCGCCCTCGTTTAAATAAGCACGTAACTTCTCTTTAAGCTGAACGGACATCAAACAAAATGTTGGGTGTTCACGCTCTTTATCTTTTGCATAAGCCATTAAAGTGCGGTCATTTTTAACCGCACTTTTTAGTTTTTCTAATAAGTTTTGTGGAAAATACGGACTATCACAAGGCACAAAAAGTACAAAATCCGTTTTAGCTTTTTCGAGTGCTGTTAACATACCGCTCAACGGCCCCTGAAAATCAGGCAATTCATCTGAAAATACGGGAAAACCCCATTGTGCATATTCCGTATGATGGCGATTAGCATTAATTAAAATATCAATCATTTGAGGTTGTAAGCGTTCAATCACATGGCTAATTAATGGTTTATTTTGTAAAAGCTGCAAGCCTTTATCCGCCCCATTCATTCTCCGTGCTTTTCCACCCGCTAAAATAACCGCACTTATTGTGTATTCCATGTTTTCTTATTGCCTTATTTGAAGTATGATCTAGCCTTATTTTTCTCCATTTAAAAGGAAATAGCAATGAAATGTAAGCGTTTAAATGAAGTATTGGAACTTTTACAACCTTATTGGTCTAAAGACCCAGATCTGAGCTTGTTACAAATTTTGCAAAAAATTGCTGATGAAGCAGGTTTCGATAAGCCCGTGGCAGAATTATCTGATGAAGTGATTATTTATCATTTAAAAATGCATGGCACAGATAAGTTTGAGCCAATTCCTGGCTTCAAAAAAGATTATGAAGAAGATTTTAAAACCGCATTGTTAAAAGCGCGCGGAATTATTAAATAAGGAAAACAAATGAAAAAATTTTTATTTTTACTCAGTGCTTTATTTTCATTTAACGCATTCGCAGCTAATCTAGAAGAAGGTAAACAATACGTTCAAGTGGGTCAAACCGCTTCTGCACAGCCTGAAGTGATTGAATTTTTCTCTTTCTACTGCCCGCATTGCTATGCCTTTGAAATGGAATACCACATTCCAAAACAAGTTGCAGAAAGCTTACCAAAAGGCACTGAATTTAAACAATATCACGTTAACTTCTTAGGTCGTCAATCTGAAAATCTCACTCGTGCATGGGCATTAGCGATGGCACTTGGTGCAGAAAGCAAAGTGAAAGCGCCTTTATTCGAAGCGGCACAGCAAGATAAATTAAGCTCAATGGACGATATTCGTAAAATCTTCATTGATAACGGTGTGACTGCAGAACAATTTGATAACAACATCAACAGCTTTGCTGTAAACGGTTTAGTGAATAAACAAGTGAATGCGGCTGAGCAGTTTAAAGTACATGGCGTACCTGATTTCTATGTAAATGGCAAATATCGTGTAAACCCTGAAGGCTTAAATTACGATGATTTTGTCAAAGATTATGTAGAAACCGTGAAAGGTTTATTGCAAAAATAAAAAAAAATTGGTTTAATGCCTGCCGTTTTTAAATATAAAGAAGAGAGATGATTATGGCTGCTAGTTTCAGTGTTACTCGTCGTTTTTTTGACGACAAAAACTACCCA
Source organism: uncultured Haemophilus sp. (assembly GCA_959600045.1). Classification (GTDB taxonomy): domain Bacteria; phylum Pseudomonadota; class Gammaproteobacteria; order Enterobacterales; family Pasteurellaceae; genus Haemophilus_D. Next base: position 7,005 of record CAUGKJ010000018.1, on the reverse strand, counting down.
CGCGGATTTTCCCGTCATGGTGATTATACAATCAAAGAATCCCAAGTATTAGAGCAATATGGTCAAGCGTTTAAAGCATTAGATTCAGGCGAACGCAAGCCAGCGACAAAAGAAGAAAAAGAATTTGTTGCTTTTTGCCGTGGTGAACGTGCACCGGAAACTTTCTTCGAAAAAACCTGGAATAAATATCGTACTCGCATTAACACAACAAAACGTGTTTACACCTTATCAGGTGATGTGAGCGAAGCGGCTTCTGGCGGCGAAGATTATTCTGGCGAATAATGCATTTTAAAAGGCAGGCAGAAGCTTGCCTTTTGCTTTTTTACTCAATCCCCGCTTGCCAAGGGCTGTGGGATATTTATCATTCAAACGTAAACATCAATGCAACTACCCATTTCCCAATATACCGAACTCCTGCAAAAAAAGACTGAAAAGCTGACCGCACTTTTACAGCCCTTTAACGCCCCAGAAATAGCCGTGTTTGATTCGCCGACTAGCCATTATCGGATGCGTGCAGAATTTCGTATTTGGCATGATAAAGGCGATTTTTATCACATCATGTTTGATCAAAGCACCTTGCAGCGTTATCGAGTGGATGAATTCCCAATTGCCAGCGAACTGATCAATCGCATGATGAAAGCCTTAATGCCATTATTAAAAACGCAGGAAGTATTACATAAAAAACTGTTTCAAATTGATTATTTGAGCACACTCAGCAATAAGATCATTGTAAGCCTACTTTACCACAAGCAACTCACGGAAGAATGGCAAAGCGCTGCTACACGCTTAAAAGAAGAATTACAACAACTTGGTTTTGATGTGCAGCTGATTGGCCGTGCGAGTAAACAAAAAATCTGTTTAGAGCAAGATTTTGTTGATGAAGTATTACCGGTAAAAGGGCGTAATTATGTTTATCGCCAAGTGGAAAACAGCTTTACCCAACCTAATGCAGCTGTAAATTGCAAGATGTTGGAATGGGCGATTGATTGCACTCAAGGTTCTCAAGGCGATTTATTAGAGCTGTATTGTGGTAACGGCAATTTCTCTATCGCCCTTGCACAAAACTTCCGTAAAGTGCTTGCTACCGAAATTGCTAAGCCATCCGTTGCAGCTGCACAATTTAATATTGCGGAAAATGGCATAGATAATCTGCAAATTATCCGTATGTCAGCAGAAGAGTTTACTCAAGCAATGAATGGCGTCCGTGAATTTAATCGCTTAAAAGGCATTGATTTAAAAGCCTATCAATGCAATACGATTTTTGTTGATCCTCCACGAGCAGGGCTTGACCCTGACACCGTAAAGCTGGTGCAGAATTACGATCGTATTTTGTATATTTCCTGCAATCCACATACCCTTTGTGAGAATTTGCAAACCCTAAGCCAAACCCACCGCATTGAAAAAGCGGCACTGTTTGATCAATTCCCTTACACGGATCATATGGAAAGCGGCGTATGGCTGGTGAGAAAATAAAAATTCAACTGCTTGCCGAAGTGGGAACATTGTCAGAATTGACCGCACTTTGCGCCCCTCTTGGTATCGAGCATTGTACTGAAAGTCCGCTTGCATTGGTGAAAACTGAAAGTCATCTCGCCTTGCGTAAACTCGATGAGCCCAAATTAGGCGATGTGTTTGTAGATTTCGTAGCCGGCGCAATGGCTCATCGTCGTAAATTTGGCGGTGGACGTGGAGAGGCTATTGCCAAAGCTGTAGGCATTAAGGGCACAGAATTGCCGAGCGTGATTGATGCCACCGCAGGACTTGGTCGAGATGCTTTTGTTTTAGCTTCTATTGGTTGCCAAGTGCGTTTAGTAGAACGCCATCCGGTGGTATATTTGCTATTACAGGATGGACTCAACCGAGCCTATCAGGATGCAGAAATAGGTGAAATGATGCAACAAAATATGCGTTTACTAAATGTTCATCATATTGCCGAACTCAATCCACAAACCGAGAGTGCCGATGTGGTGTATTTGGATCCAATGTATCCACACAAACAAAAATCTGCCCTAGTCAAAAAAGAAATGCGTGTATTCCAACATTTGGTTGGTGCGGATTTGGATGCCGATGAGCTCTTGACACCTGCGCTACAATTAGCCCGTAAACGCGTGGTGGTAAAACGCCCTGATTATGCGGAATTCTTAGCGCAAAAAGCGCCCCATGTCACTCGTGAAACCAAAAATCACCGCTTTGATATTTATATGGGAGAAGCGCAATGCTAAAAGAAAGTGCCGTTGTGATGAGCTATGATGCGGAAACCGGTCTTGCTAAAGTGAAATGTCAATCACAAAGCGCCTGCGGGGCTTGTTCGGCTAGAGAAGCCTGTGGGACAGCCTCCCTGTCTGAACTCAATGGAAAACGAGGTGAGCATATCTTCACACTCGAAACCATTACACCACTACGTACAGGTCAAATGGTAGAAATCGGTCTAGAAGAAAAATCCATGCTTTTCTCCGCATTGTTAATGTATATCGTGCCGCTTTTGACTTTATTGATTGCAACGTTGCTTTCTAGCTATATCAGTGAAAATGAGCTCATCCGTGCGATTTTAATCTTTATTTTGACCGCTCTTTCTTTTTTAATTGTTAAGCGTTATACCCGAAAACTCGGCCAACAAACAGAATTTCAGCCTGTTTTGTTGAGAGTGTTGTCCTAAATAAAAAGAGCGGTCGAAAACAATTAAATTTTCAACCGCTCTTTTGTACCTAGCTTATTGCAACTCAAAAGGCCTACATGAAGATGTAGGCTTTTCTTTTTTATTAAGCTTGTGATTTTTTAAGGTCAAATTTGTAAGAAACAAAACCATACAATGTCCAACCGATAAAGGTCACAATTGAACCATATAACATCGCTTGTTCACCAGCTGCATAAAGCGCATAGATACTATAGAGTGAACCGATAAAGGCAACAAAGACGGTTGTTTTATATTTTTGTGGCGCAACATTTTCCGCTTTCAATAACACCGCAAGTGCAGCCATTGAGAGCAAGTATGGAATAACGTTTGTTACTACCGCTAAATCCACCAACACATTGAATTGTTTATTTAATGATGGACTAATTGTCATCAAAGAAAGTAAAGTTTGTAATGCAGTAATGGTCACCATACCAACGATTGGTGCATCTTTACTGGTAACTTTTTTGAAGAATGCTGGGAAATAACCTTCTTCTGCTGAAGATTTAAATACTTGGGCAATTGTGAACTGCCAGCCTAATAATGAACCAAAGCAAGACATCACCATTAAGCCCATGATGACTTTACCGATTGTTTCATCAAACATATGAGCAAAGGCTAAACCGAATGGCGCTGTTGAATTAGCGAGTTCAAGGTTAGGTACAATACCTGCGATCACGTTAGTTGAAACGATATAAATTACCGCTGCCCCTAAAGTACCACCAAGTACTGCGATTGGTACGTTTTTCTCTGGATTTTCAACAGCATCTGCGTTTGCACAAGCTGATTCTAATCCTAAGAACGCCCATAATGTCATTGAAATAGATACACCGATCGCTTCAAAAGTAGGTACATTGTGTGGGTTCCAAGAATTTACATACATTGTACCATCAAACCATTTCCAACCGATGATTGAAATACCTACCACAGGAATGATTACACCCCAAATAGTGAATGAACTGATGTTACCGGTGATTCTTGCACCACCAAAGTTAAGAACGGTTGCAAGCCAAAGAGTGAAGATTGTCCATAATGCGATAGAAAGTGGAGAAAGGGTCGCACCAAGGAACTCTGAACCATAACCCACAGCAGAAATTGCGATTGCTGTATTGGCAATAACTAATGATACACCGTAAGTGTAGTTTGCCATGAAGTTACCGGCTTTACCGAAAGAGTATTCCGCATAACCGCCCATACCACCAGATTTTTTACTAAACATACCGCATTGTGCGAATGCATAAGCTAAGGCTGTTGAACCAACGGCTGTTACAAGCCAAGAAACGATGGAAATAGTCCCAATTTCGGCTAATTTGGTCGGTAACATAATGATACCGGAACCCATCATATTAACCATAGTAAGAATGGTGAGTTGTACCACACCAATTTTATTACTTTTAGCACTCATAATTTATACTCCTACAAGTGCGGTCAAAAAATCAGATGTTTTTAACCGCACTTTTTTTGTTTGTGCTGAGAGGGTTATGAGGAAAAACCTCATAACCTCACTTCATTAATAGTCAGTTAAAACATAGCCATATGCACGAGTACGTCCATCAGGGTCTTTTTGTAAGTAAACCCCTTGGATTTCAGGTGCAAAGCCAGGTAATGTGTTGATACCTTCTTCTAATGCAAGGAAGTATTTTTGTGCAGTTGGACTCCATCTTTCCCCTGGAACCACACATAACACACCTGGAGGATAAGGTAACGCACCTTCCGCAGCTACACGACCAACAATGTCTGTTAATGGAACAAGTTCAACTTTGTTACGAACGAATTCAATATTCGCATCGTGTGGATTTAACGCATATTCCGGTAATGTTGCTTTGCGGAATAGGTCTTTTTGAAGTTGTTTTACATTGCGGCTTACATAAAGATCATGCATTTCTTGGCATAATTGACGGATGGTATAGCCTTTGTAACGGTCTTCATTGTTTTTATACACAGTTGGCAATACATCTTTTAATAAAGAGTCTTGTTTAATGTGTTTTTCAAACAAGGCGATTTGAGCAACCAAAGTTTGCATTTTGGTGAGGGTTTCTGCCGGAGTGAGCAAGAATAAGATTGAGTTCAAGTCACATTTTTCCGGAATAATACCGTTTTCACGTAAGTAGTTTGCAAGAATAGTTGCTGGTACACCAAATTTTTCATATTCACCTGTTTCTAAGCTAATACCTGGAGTGGTAAGCAAGAATTTACATGGGTCAACGAAGTATTGTTCATCAGCATAGCCTTCAAATTTATGCCATGTATCTGTTGGGTGGAATTTGAAGAATTCGAGATTAGTTGCAATTTCTTCTGTGTCATAATCTTGCCATTTTTTACCTTTAATTGTGGTTGGAATAAATGGACGAATTAATTCACAGTGATTTAATACTAATTTACGTGCTTCGATACCTACTTTCACACATTCATGCCATAAACGACGACCTGCTTCACTACCTTGAATTTTCGCATTCACATCTAATGCCGCAAATAATGGATAGAACGGACTGGTTGACGCATGTAACATAAAGGCGTTATTGAAACGTTTGTGGTTTACATAACGATCTTGACCTTTAATGTGTTTATCTTTTTTGTGAATTTGTGAAGTTTGTGAGAAACCTGCTTGTTGTTTATGAACAGATTGGGTCACTAAAATACCTGGGTCGTTTTCATTTAATTCAAGCAATAATGGAGAGCAGTCTTTCATCATTGGAATGAATTGTTCATAACCTACCCATGCAGAGTCGAATAAGATGTAGTCACAAAGATGACCAATTTTATCTACCACTTGACGTGCGTTATAAATTGTACCGTCATAAGTACCTAATTGAATAACTGCTAAACGGAATGGACGTTTTTGGTTTAATTTTTCAGGTGCGACTTCTTTAATTAATGATTTCAAATAATCTTCTTCGAAGCAGTGACTGTCGATACCACCAATGAAACCAAATGGGTTACGTGCAGTTTCTAAGTAAATTGGGGTTGCACCCGCTTGAATTAATGCACCATGGTGGTTTGATTTGTGGTTATTACGGTCAAATAACACTAAATCGCCCGGAGCTAATACAGCATTTAACGCAACTTTGTTTGAAGAAGATGTACCATTTAATACGAAGTAAGTTTTATCTGCATTGAATACTTGAGCCGCATATTTTTGTGCATCACAAGCTGCACCTTCGTGAATTAACAAGTCACCTAATTTCACGTCAGCATTACAAATATCTGAACGGAAAATGTTTTCACCATAGAAGTCATAAAGGAAACGACCTGCTGGGTGTTTACGATAGTATTGACCACCTTGGTGTCCCGGACAGTCAAAAGCAATATTACCCATTTCTACATATTCACTTAACATTTTGAAGAATGGAGGTAACATTTTTTCTTCATAAAGTCTTGCAGCAGTTTCGATTTGACGGCTATAAAGCTTAATGTCATAACCATTTAAATCTTGAATATGATAAATAGCATCATAGAATTTCGGATCAACTTGTTCTTCTTCAGTTTGAACAACAAATACTGGGATACCAAAATTTGTTGCTTGAATTCGTTCAAGGTATTCACCTACATCTCCTGCTGTCAACACAATAGCGGCAACATCAGTAAAGTCTGTTTTGGTAATTTCAACTAATTCTCTATTTGTAGAGAAATATTGTTCAACTTTTGGACTATATGCAATTTTTAAGTTTGGCATAATAAACTCCTTTTATTTATTTTTTTGACGTAAAGTTACCCTGCGTTATTAAAATTAATAACGCAATAGATTTATTTAGAATAAAACAACCCGCTCTAGATTTTTATATAAAAAAACTAAAGTAAGAATTTTTTATTTTAAATTAAATAAGATTAAGTTAATTTCACAAAATATTTCTTGCCTGTTCTAGACAATACAAAAATATTCAGAAATTAATCTGTGGAGACTCTCTAAACAGAGAGAACAACTCTGTTTAGAGAGCCGTATTGGATGGTTTGTTTTGAGAAGCAAATACTGAATATGAGAAGCAAGAACGATGCGATGGCATCATAATATGACGTGTACGACGGATATGCGCCATCAAAGAACGACCTTTTATCGGATTAAACCGTAAAAGTCTCAATACTTTCGTATGGACGTATCTGTGTATATATGTACGCAGTAGCATAGAAAAAATCCCTCTTTTTATCTAAACTAACCTTAGTTGGGTATATTCTCTGCTTGTGTAAATATCATGTCAATAATATTTTTCAAAAAATGTGATCATTATCAAAAAATAAATTAAATTTTTCACATAAAAATAAAACCACAAAAAGTATGGAAATAAATTATTCTTAAAATAGATGATTAATAAATGTATTCATTTATCGAGATCTTTACT
>CAUGKJ010000017.1 GCA_959600045.1 uncultured Haemophilus sp. | reverse complement strand
TATGGTGCACCCGCGATGCCAAGTGTAACCATTGCGGTGGCGGCAGCGCAAGGTAAATTAGCCAAACAAGCTGATGTCGCATTAGAGATTTGGCGTTCGCCTGATCAGTTGCGTGCGGGTGTAGCAAGTGGGCAATTTAAAGTGATGATGAGCCCAAGTAATGTGGGCGTGAATTTACGTAATCAGGGGCAACAAGTTGGCATGGTGAATATTCTCACCAATGGGATTACGCAATTGATGTGCAAAGGTAGTGCCATTACTTCACCGCAAGAATTGGTGGGTAAAAAAATCCTTGTGCCATTTAAAAACGATATGCCAGACATCGTATTGCAAGCTTTACTGAAAAAACTGAATATTGATATTAATAAAGTGGAGATCACCTATGCGGCCACACCAACTGAAGCAATTGGTTTGTTCTTGCTTAAAGATTTCCATGCTGCCATTCTGCCAGAACCGATGGCAAGCGCCGTTGTGCAGAAAGCAAAAATTGTCGGTACGGAGATTGTGCGTGGGTTTGATTTAGTGAAAGAATGGGGACAAGCGTTTAACACCAAACCGCTTATTCCAATGGCGGGCATTATTGCTAACGAAGAATATTTCCACGCACACAAGGCGGAGTTTGATCTACTTCACCAAGATTTAAGTGATGCGTTAAACTGGATTATGGCTAACCGTAAAAGTGCGGCTGAAATTGGCGCTAATTATCTGCCAGCACCAGAAGCCGCTATTGAAATGGGCTTAGACGGTGCGCGCTTAACGGTGACCAAAGCCAGTGAACTGAAAAATGAAATCATGCAATTCTATGAAACTTTGATGGAATTCAATCCAAAACTCTTAGGCGGTAAATTGCCAGATGATAAATTCTTCTTGGCTTAATTTAAAACAGAATCACAACACATGATTAAAACTGACAAAATCCGTAAACCACAACCTGTCCTGTTTTACATCATCGACTATCTCTGGAGCGGCTTTACCGGCTTGAGTGTGGCGATGATGGTGGTTGCCTTGTGGGCTTGGGGCAGCGCAGTATTTGGTGAATTTATGCTGCCTGCTCCCGCGGATGTTTTTCAAAAAGCCCTTGATCTGCTCGATCATTTCCAACAAAACGAAATCGGTATTTCACTATGGCGTTCTGTGGTGGGTATTACCATTGCCTTAGTCGCAGGCTTAGCTGCGGGGCTGATTGCGGGGAGCTTTAAAACCGCTATGGCATTGCTCAAACCCGTCATTACGATTTTGTTAGCCATGCCGCCAATCATTTGGGTCGTGATGGCATTATTTTGGTTTGGCTTTGGCAACCCAAGTGTGCTATTTACCATTATCGTATTAGTCGCCCCACTGACCTTTGCCAGTGCAGCCATGGGTATGGCAAGTGTAAACAAACAACATGAAGAATTGTTTGATGCGTACAAACTCGGATTGTGGAAAAAAATCCGCTATTTGTATGTTCCCCATCTCACGGGCTATGTGATTTCCAGCATTGGCATCGCGGTTGCGATGGGCGTGAAAGTGGTAATTATGGCAGAGCTTTTGGGTGCCAATGAGGGGGTAGGAGCACAGATCGCCGATGCCAGAGCTATGTTAGATACGTCAACGGTCATGGCTTATGTGCTGTTGGTGATTGTGTTTGTTTCCCTCTTTGAATATTTGATTACCAAGCCATTGGAAATCCTGTTTATGCCGTGGAGAAGATAATGCTGAGTTTAAAAAATGTGCGTTTTGAAATTCTCCGCGATCCCATCGTGCGCGATTTCAGTATGGATTTACAACCTGGCGAAGTGAAAACCTTATTCGGCCCAAGTGGTTGTGGCAAAACTACTGTACTGCGTTTAATTTCAGGTTTAGAAACACCAAAATCAGGCGAAATCAAGAATACATTCCATAAAACAGGATTTCTGTTTCAAGAAAATCGTCTATTAGAAAATCTCACTGCTATGCAGAATATCGCCATTTTTATGGATAATCCTAATGAAAATGAAATCATTGCGCTGGCAGAAAAGATCGGGCTTTCTTCGGGGGATTTGAATAAATACCCGACCGAATTATCGGGTGGAATGGCAAAACGCGTGGCATTTTTGCGTCTATTGCTATGTGGCTGTGATTTAGCCTTATTGGACGAACCTTTTGTTGGCTTGGATCGCGATTTACGGGATATTTTAGCCGCTATGCTTGTAGAAAAAATTGAGCACCAAGGCATGGCTTGCATTTTAGTGACGCACGATCGTTTTGAAGCAGCTCGATTAAGCCGCGAGATTATGCAGCTTTCTCCAAAAGGGATGGATGTGCAAAATGTCATTACTCTACCTACGCCATTATCTGAACGAAATTCAGCCTTTGAAGAAACCGTAGTCGCACGCGAATTTCAAGGAATCCATTATTATGAATAATTTCTTTACCCATCCGATGCGACCCTTTTTTGTTGGTGCAGCCATTCTTGCGATTGTGGGAGCTTTGAGCTTTTTCATCAACCCCGATGATCTCATCCTACACCGCAAAATTTTCTTAGAATTTATGCTACCAGCCGCATACGGCGGTTTTCTGACGGCTTCCATGCTCGAATGGACAAATTACAAAGGTAATTTAAAACCTATTGCGACAATTTTAGCAGTGCTCTTGCTTACAGGATTGGTGTTATTGCCATTCTCCCCGCAAACCGCCTCATTTTTAGTGGCAGCTTATTGGCTCATGTTGTTACTCTTTTGTGCTTGGCTGTTTTGGTTGGATCGCAATACCGACAATTTTACTTTACTGATGTTACTTGCTGCATTTATGGTTTGTCAGACTGCTTACGCCATAACTGATAGCCTGAAATTATTGCGGGCACAGGTGCATTTGAATATGGCAGCAGTGATGTTTGTATCAATTCGAGTCAGCATTCTATTAGGCGCAGAGGCACTGAAAGAAAGTACATTGAAAGATCCCGTATTTATCCCAAATGTCGTGTATAAGAATATCGCAATTACATTCTTGCTGATCCATACCGCTGCGGAATTATGGTTACCAGCGCAAACTACCGCTTTTACTGCCTTTGCGGTTGGCTTTATCTTGCTTGCTAAATTACGCGAATTACATCATCACGAACTACTACGCAAACATTACGTACGCACTTATTATTTCCTTCAACTGTTCGCCGCGATTGGCTATTTGTGGATTGGCATCAATAAATTAATTGATGAACCGACTGCTGATCCATTACACATGGTAACACTCGGCGGGATTCTCGGCAGCATGATGATGATTTGGCTCACCGCGGGATTATGGCATAGTGGCTTTACGAAACTGGATTATCCCAAACTCTGTCGCCTTGCCGTGCTTTGTCTTTTCACGGCGGCACTTTCTCGAGCTTGTTTAATGTATGTGGACGAGCTGTTTTTTATCACGATTCCCGCTATTTTAATTGCCATCGTGTTTATGCTATATCTCGCAACCTTTGTGCCGATATTCCGAAACAATGCCTTTACAGATGATCCGGAATAATGACCAATCCGCACATCCACGTGCGGATTTTTAATACTTTTTGACCGCACTTAATAGGCTTTTAATTGAGCCATGGCTTTACAATCTGCAGCTTGATGATCATCTTCGGTAATTAAACTTTGTAGAAAATGTTTAATTTCGGTCAGTTCGGCAATTTTTTCTTCAACTGAAGCTAAATGCTTCGCCAACATACTATCCACTTCGCAATGTTGAGATTGCTGCGTTTTCATCTCATTAAAGAATTTAATTTCCGCTAAGCTGAAATCTAACGCTCGACAGGTTTTAATAAACTTTAATTGTTTCAAACTGGCTTCATCATAATCTCGATAACCATTTGCCAGACGTTTAGGCTCTGGCATTAACCCCATTTTTTCATAATAGCGAATCGTTTCTAAATGAATACCGCTTTGTTTGCTGAGTTCATGAATCTTCATCTTTCTAAAATCAAGTCTTGACCTTGTAGTTGCTACGGACTTTATACTTTATCTCAAGTTAATTAAAGACACAATGAGGAGCATTATGTCCAACCATCATTCCCATGAACACCATGACCATTCATCTCATGCACATATTCCACAAGATAAAAAAATCTTAGCGCTCAGTTTTGCCATCATTACGGGCTTTATGGTTGTCGAATTTGTTGGTGGCTACTGGTTTAACAGTTTGGCGCTCATGGCTGATGCGGGACACATGGCAAATGATAGTTTATCGTTATTTTTAGCCTTGTTGGCGCTGTTTCTATCCGCTCAAAAACAACGATACATTGCCTTACTTAATAGCGGCTCATTGATTGTCGTGGCATTGATGATTTTAGTTGAAGCGATTCAACGCTGGCAAAATCCCATCGAGATGATGGCATTACCGATGCTTGGGGTTGCCTCTCTCGGATTATTGGTGAATCTTTTCGTTGCAAAGATCATGTTGAACAGCGATCATGATAATCTCAATATCAAAGCAGCTTATCTACATGTACTGACCGATTTATTCGGTTCCATTATTGCGATACTTTCGGGTCTCAGTGCCTATTTTCTGGGATGGTTATGGGTTGACCCATTGGCAAGTATGATACTAAGTGTATTGGTATTAAAAAGTGGGATTGGCACATTCCGTTTGGCGCTTAAAAACATCTAAAAAATGAACCGCACTTTGTTTTGATATTTCCAAAGTGCGGTCAATTTTCCGCGATTATTTCAATTCGCCTCGTTCTACAATAATTCCGACATTATTTGCTTGAGCAACCGCTTTGGGTTTGCTTAATTTGAGGCGTAACCATGAAATTCCAAAACGTTGCTGTAATTGCTCTGCTACCTCATAAGCCACTCGCTCAATCAATAAAAATGGCTTAGCTTGAACATAATCTAAAATAAATTGGCTCACTTCGGCATAATTAAGACAGTATTGCACATCATCCGTTTCGGCAGCTTTTTGACAATCCCATGCCATTTCCAAATCAAAAACGAGCTTTTGTTTAATTTGTTGTTCCCAGTCATACACGCCAATTTGTGCGAAGACGATTAATTCTTCAATAAAAATTCGATCCATCTCTCATTCCTGTAAAAATATAGTGGGCTTATGCTATCAAGTTTGGTTAAAATAACGAACAAGTTTTTCAAATACAATCAAGATTGTGGAGCACAAAATGAGCCTATTTGCCCTTTTTTATATGATTTTTGCTTATTTACTGGGTTCGATTTCCAGTGCAATTTTGATTTGTAAGGTTGCAGGCTTGCCTGACCCACGAAAAAATGGCTCTCATAACCCTGGTGCGACCAATGTATTACGTATTGGTGGACGTTGGACGGCGCTCGCAGTATTAATTTGCGATATTTTAAAAGGGATGTTACCGGTTTGGGCAGGGTATTATTTAGGGCTCACGCAATTTGAATTAGGCATGGTTGCCTTGGGTGCGTGTTTAGGCCATATCTTCCCCATTTTCTTTCAGTTTAAAGGCGGAAAAGGTGTAGCAACCGCATTCGGTGCGATTGCGCCCATCTCATGGGGCGTTGCTGGTTCAACCTTAGGTACATGGTTGTTAGTCTTCTTAATTAGTCGCTATTCTTCATTAAGTGCGGTTATCACTGCACTTCTTGTACCGTTTTATGTTTGGTGGCTTAAACCTGAATTTACCTTCCCCGTTGCCTTAGTTTGTTGCTTACTAATTTATCGCCACCACGACAATATTCAACGCTTATGGCGAGGCCAAGAAGATAAAATGTGGGGAAAATCTAAAAAGAAATAAATAAAAAAACCTGTCGATTATCGACAGGTTTTCTTTTTATCAAAACGACTTAGAAATCAACCGCACTTTTAAGTTTTTTCAGTGCATTTGCTTCAAGCTGACGAATACGTTCTGCAGACACATTATATTTTGCTGCAAGATCGTGAAGGGTTGCTTTCTCATCATCTAACCAACGTGCTTTGATAATCTCTTGGCTACGTTCATCAAGGTTAGCTAATGCTGTACCTAATTTTTCTGTGGCTTGTTCTTCAAAGTTTTCACTTTCAAGTTCTGCCGCAAAGTTTGAGCTTTTATCTTCTAAATATAAAGAAGGTACATAAGCTTCGTCATCATCATCTGTTGGCAAATCAAAGCCGACATCAGCCCCAGTCATACGGGATTCCATTTCGATGACATCTTCTTTTGACACGCCAAGCTCATTCGCCACCATATCCACTTCGTTTTCATTGAACCAACCTAAACGTTGTTTAGTTTTACGTAGGTTAAAGAACAATTTACGTTGTGCTTTCGTGGTCGCAACTTTCACAATACGCCAGTTGCGAAGGACATATTCATGGATTTCAGCTTTGATCCAATGCACCGCAAAGGATACAAGGCGAACACCTACTTCCGGATTAAAACGTTTTACCGCTTTCATTAATCCGATATTACCTTCTTGAATTAAATCTGCTTGCGGTAATCCATAACCTGAATAACCACGCGCAACATGAATAACAAAACGTAAGTGTGATAAAACTAATTTTTTCGCTGCTTCAATATCACCGTCATAATACAAACGTTCTGCTAAGCTTTTTTCTTCCTCTGCAGTCAGCATCGGATATTCGTTTGCTGCTCGAATATAAGCTTCGATGCTACCTTGAGGTACTAACATCATTTGAGTTTCTTTATTCATTCTTCTCCTCACAGCATGCGGAGCTAGGCCCCGACTCATTACTTATTTGTTATTGTATAACAACTGTTGTCATTATACCTCAATTTTGTTTTATTTGACAGTTTTTAACGATTGAAAGTTCAGATTAATCACTAAAAATTTTCAAATTATTTTAATGGCACAAGCGAATAAACCACATTCTCTGCCACAACTTTAAACAATAAATCAATATTCGGGTGTTTGCCTGGATTTTGTTTCGCATCTTCTACATGTTCTGCAAACCATTCAATGCCTTGCTGCGCTGAAGTGCGGTCTAATTTTCCGTTAAATTTTTCTGCTAACGCATGATAAAGACGGAGCGAGCCAAGCTTACCTGGCGCAGCCGGAATATGATGAATCACAGTTTCACCGTTTAACACGTCTAAACCTGTTAGATGATCAATGGTGGGTAAAGTCTCTAAAATCTCTTTAAAGTTCATGATTGCTTTCCTACATACTTTTTAACTGTTATATCATTATAATTTACAATGTATCCAAATTTCGATACTTTCCTCTTCACAACTAAAATAATGCTTGGATACGATTGTTGATAAACTATTTTTGAGTTAAATAACTCATCGCCATATTCTTTTGAGGTTACATAAACATAATATTTTGGGCTTCGTCTATACCCACCTTTTTCGTACTCTAATCTAGTAATAACAACTTCAGAAGTTTCTTCCTCTCCAAATACTGTTGAGTAACATATCATAAACAGTGGTTCTAGAAATATAAAAGCTATTACGGGTGGAGTTAATATCAACTCTAATACTATTCTAATCCATGAAAATCGCCCTGTCTTATCTGAGCTATATCGAATGGAAGATTTCAAGGTTTTATATTCATAATAATCATCAGAATTCGACCAAAGAATTATTGGAATACCAATACAATAAGCAACAAAAATACTCCAATATAAAGTATGGCTACTATACGAATGTATATAATGTGTATCAGTAAGATAAGTTAATCCTCATAGTATCCCGAAGAAGATCAAGAATAAGGTCAAAAGACAAAGCAGCTGCCCTAAATTTGCATATCTTTTAAACATTACTTAAGAAATTACTTGCTCTGAATTGACTTCGCCATTTGCGCCCATAAAACGCACTTCAGGCTGTAAATACACACCAAATTTATCTGCCACAGTTTGACGGATATGATGTGCAAGCTTCACAACATCCTGACCTGTGGCATTACCTTTATTAATCAGTACTAACGCTTGTTGTTGATGAACGGCCGCACCACCGATTTGAAAACCTTTTAAATGGCACTGATCGATTAACCAACCCGCAGCAAGTTTCACAGAACCATCCGGTTGTGGAAAGTGCGGTAGATTTTCAACTTGTTTTTGGATTTTCGCAAATTGCTCTACACTCACCACAGGATTTTTGAAGAAACTGCCTGCATTGCCAAATTCTTTTGGATCTGGCAATTTGCTGCGGCGAATATGGCACACTTCATCAAATACTTGTTTTGCCGTTACCGTTTGAGGATCAAAATTCACTAATGAGCCATATTTTAAAATTGGTTGCCAATTTTTGGCTAATTTCAATCCAACCGCTGTAATCACATAACCTTGCGCATAGCGGTGTTTAAAAATACTTTCGCGATAACCGAATTCACATTCACTTGCTTGTAAGCGGAATTGTTCGCCTGAATTGAGATTCAACACATCCACGTAATCGCATACATCTTTAAACTCTACGCCATACGCACCGATATTTTGAATTGGTGCAGAGCCGGCACAGCCTGGAATGAGTGCAAGGTTTTCTAAACCATTAATTCCTTGTGAAAGCGACCATTCCACCAACTGATGCCAATTTTCGCCACCATTAACATGCAAATAATGGTAATCGCTATCTTCTGTATGTTGAATACCCGATAAACGGTTAACAATTACAACACCTTGGAAATCTTCTAAAAACAGCATATTGCTGCCTTGGCCTAAAAATAAGACAGGGAGATTTTCAGCTTGTGCTTTTTGCCAAGCTTGTTGGATTTGTTCAATCGATGTGGCTTCAATGATTTCACGTGCATTTGCCGGAATATTGAAAGTGTGAAATGGTTGTAAACTTTGCATTAACTTTCCTTAAAAAAACGTGTGAGGGAGCGTGATTTTAACCATCGTACCACCTTGCTCCCCTTTTGAAATTGTAAGCTGAGCATTTAATTGGCGACTGCGTTCAGTCATGATATTTAAACCATAATGCCCTTCTGGCTCGTCTAATGTCGGAATCCCTACGCCATTATCTTGCACAAGGATTTCATATTCTCCCTCGGCATTAATATGGGCTTTCACTTCAATCAGCGTGCCTTTTGAGTGTTTAATCGCATTCAGCGTTGCTTCACGCACAATTTGTAGAACGTGCACTAATTCTTGTGGATTTAAACTTTGTGATGGCAAACTGCAGTCCACCGTCATTTGCATTTTCGTTTGCGAACGTAAACTTTCGATAACTTGCTCCAAGGCAACCTGTAAATTCGCCTCTTGTACCGTTAAACGGAAAGTCGCCAATAATTCTCGTAATTGAGAATACCCATCTGATAAGGCTTGTTCAAATTCACCAATGATTGCAATGCTTTTCTCTTTTGATTCCTCGTCTTCTTTCTTCAAATTATGCTTTAACAGCGTTAATTGAATTTGTAAGAAAGACAGCACTTGCGCCAACGAGTCATGCAATTCCCGTGCAATAATGGACCGCTCTTCCATCAATAAGAGCTGCTCTTGCTGGCGTTGCGTTTTGTGCGAATACAACGCTTTTGCCACCATTTGCCCTAAGTTTTTCATCATGCGTGGATCAGGACAAGGCAAACCAGCTTGCCATGAGAGCACAGCCAAGTTTTCATTTTCAATAGAAAGTTCTTCGACTTGAAGTGATTGTTTAGGATCTTTTTGACCAAAAGAAATTTCCCAATGTTCTGAGCCGAAAATTTCTAACTCAATGTAGCGTAAATGTTCGCTAACACGAATATGATTGAGCACTTGACTGAGAATTTTATCATTAATCTTCGTGGGCGTAAGCAACTGCGAGCTTTGATAAAGCGTCGTTAAAGAGCGGTTAGTTTGGCGCAATTTTTGCGTTTTCTCATTAACGGCATCTTCTAAACGTGAATAAAGTCGCCCTAATTCCGAGGACATTTGCGTAAACACTTTCGCCAAAACACCAAGCTCATTACCACTTTCTGTATCAAGCTGAATATGTTTAAACTGCCCCATTTGCACTTGCATACTGGCTTTGGTCATGAGCTCTAAAGGCTTCACCACTTCGCGCTTTAGATACCAAATGACATAAGACACCATGGCCAAAATTAACAACATCGACACGCATAACACTGAAACCGCACTAATCCATTTTTGTTCGGCAAAGCGTTGTAATTCCAACACGAAATCGTCGACATCTTGTACATAACTTTTCAGTTCAGCATGATATTTTTCGATTTGATGTGCACGAGCAAAATCGGACATCACCGCCCAGCGTTGTAGAATTTTTTGATAGGACTCTCTCACCCCTGAAGGTGCAAAAAGCTGATTCTGCACAGAAAGCAAGGCCTCAGCATTGAGACTTCGTTGATAACGCACCAGATTCTGTTCAACCGTATCCGGCGAACGTTCCATTTCCGTTAATAGTCGATAACTTTGCATACGCAAAGAACCGGAGATATTAATGGCTTCCGCATCCGATTTATTACTGGCCATCACGAGCAAACTCAATGAGCTAATAATACCCATGAAGATAATGACCACAAATAAATATTTAGCAATACGGGTAGAAACTGAACGTTTAGCGTACACGATAACTCTTCAAAATTAGGGAAATTGCCCATAGTTTAGCATAAAGTGCGGTTGAAATTGGCTGATTTTTCACAAATAAAAAACATCGGCTTTGACACCGATGTTTTCAAAAACTTGAATTTTTTGACCGCACTTAGCTTAATTCTTTGCCTTTTAATTCTGGCACTAAGAAGACTGTCGCCACCATGTCGATAACATAAATCACCGCCAAGAAAGCAATCGCAATACTGAATGAGTACGCAGATACAATCGCCCCGACAACAACCGGTCCAAAACCACCTACGGCACGACCTAAGTTAAACAACACATTTTGTGCCGTTGCACGCGCTTCTGTCGGATAGGCTTCTGCCATTAACGCCCCATAACCGCCCATCATGCCGTTGACAAACATCCCTAAAAATGCGCCAGCCACCAACATCGCAGTTGGATCAGTTAATTGAGAGTAAGTGATGATGCTAATCACCGCGCCTAGTTGGAATAATAAGAAACTTGGTTTACGTCCGATTTTATCGGCTAAGCGACCAAAAATCCAAATCCCTGCCATCATGCCGCATACGGTAACGGCAGTCCATAAACCCGATTTCGTTAAACTAAAGCCAAGTTGTTTAGATAAGAAGTTTGGCATCCAAATCATAATGCCGTAGTAACCGAAGTTTTGAACAGAAGTTAACACCACTATACCAAGACTCACTTTTGTGGTTGCTTTATCTTTCACTAAGAGTTTGAAAGATTCCAGTTTTGATATTTTTTGGGTTGAAAGTGCAGTCTGTTTTTGTGAGAAAATTTCTGGTTCGTGTAAACGGGTACGTAAATACCAAGCCACAAATGCTGGGAAGATACCGACAACGAACATGCCACGCCAGCCGATATGTGGAAGCAATACAGGGGTGAGTAACGCAGCCGCTAACACACCCACTTGCCAACCTAATGCCACATAAGACGCGGCTTTTGCTCGGTGTTTTGCCGGCCAAGCTTCAATGGCTAATGCCATACCGATACCAAATTCACCACCCAAACCGATACCCGCGATGGTGCGATAAATTAATAAATCCCAATAGCCTTGTGCGATTGCACATAAACCAGTAAATACAGCGAAGAGGACGATTGTCCAAGTCAATACGCGTACACGCCCGTAACGATCGCTTAATGCGCCAAATAAAATACCGCCCACCACGGCACCAATAAGTGTCCAGGTGACTAATGAGCCAGATTGTGCGGGAGTTAAATTAAGATCTGCCGAAATGGCACTAAGCATAAATCCAAGAATAAGAAGATCGAATCCATCCATCGCGTA
>CAUGKJ010000016.1 GCA_959600045.1 uncultured Haemophilus sp. | reverse complement strand
CGTTGAAAATCCGAAAAACTTAAAAATTTCTGAAGTAGATACCTCTGTTGCAGCTCGTGCATTAGATGATGTTGATCTTGCTGTTGTAAATAACACTTATGCGGGGCAAGTTGGCTTAAATGCACAAGATAATGGCGTATTCGTAGAAGACAAAGATTCTCCATACGTAAACATCATCGTTGCGCGTACTGATAACAAAGACAGCAAAGCGATCCAAGATTTTGTAAAAGCATACCAAACTGAAGAAGTTTACCAAGAAGCGAAAAAACACTTCAAAGATGGCGTTGTAAAAGGTTGGTAATCTCAGCTTAAGCAAAATATTTCAAAGCCACCGACAAGGTGGCTTTTTTTATTGATGAAAAGAAAGTGCGGTCATTTTTACGATACTTTTCCAAACGAAAAACGCATCAAAAACTGACCGCTCTTTCTGTATTAAGATAATAAAAAACCCGAGCCTAAACTCGGGTTTTCTTTTTTAGCAATTAGCGATTACTCTGCATCATCTGCCATATTAAGCATTTCTGCTAAGTTAGTTGTTGCATCATCTGCTGTCATCACGAATTCATCAGCAATTGCTGCTTCATCGTCTTCAGACAATTTAATTACAACATCGTCTACAATACGTTTTTTGTGACGACCTTGGTGATACGCAAAACCAGTACCAGCAGGGATTAAACGACCTACGATTACGTTCTCTTTCAAGCCACGTAATTCATCACGTTTACCCGCCACTGCCGCTTCAGTAAGCACGCGAGTGGTTTCTTGGAATGATGCTGCAGAAATGAAGGATTCTGTCGCCAATGACGCTTTGGTAATACCAAGTAATTCACGTTCGAACTCAACTGGTGGTTTACCTTCCGCTTCACGTTTACGGTTCACAATTTTCACGCGAGCCACTTCAACTTGTTCCCCTTCGAGGAATTCGCTGTCATAAGCTTTGGTGATAACTGCTTTACGTAACATTTGACGTACGATAACTTCGATGTGTTTATCGTTAATTTTTACCCCTTGTAAGCGGTAAACTTCTTGCACTTCGTTCACGATATATTCAGTTACAGCACGAACACCACGTAAACGTAAGATATCGTGTGGAGTCTCTGCACCATCAGAAATCACGTCACCACGTTCTACCATCTCACCTTCAAATACGTTGAGTTGACGCCATTTTGGAATCATTTCTTCGTAGATTTCACCTTCAGTTGGGGTGATTAGCAAGCGACGTTTACCTTTAGTTTCTTTACCGAAGGACACGATACCTGAAATTTCTGCCAAGATAGCAGGCTCTTTCGGTTTACGTGCTTCGAATAAGTCAGCAACGCGTGGAAGACCACCGGTAATATCTTTAGTACCTACAGATTCTTGTGGAATACGTGCAAGTGGTTCACCCACTTTCACTTCCGCACCGTCATCTAAACTTACGATTGCTTTACCTGGTAAGAAGTATTGTGCAATAACGTCAGTTTCAGGTAAGAAGATATCGTTACCTTTTGCATCAACTAATTTGATGGTTGGACGTAAATCTTTACCTGCAGTTGCACGTTCACCCACGTCTTGTACCACGATAGAAGAAAGACCGGTTAATTCATCCGTTTGACGAGTTACAGTTAAACCGTCCACGATATCGATGAATTTCACAAAACCTGATACTTCTGAGACAACTGGCATGGTATGTGGATCCCAGTTTGCTACTGTTTCACCCGCTGATACTTCTTGGCCATCTGCTTTATTCAATACAGTACCGTAAGGCACTTTATAGTGTTCTTTCGTACGACCAAATTCATCAGTCACCGTTAATTCAGTATTACGAGAAGTTAAAACTAATTTACCTTCATCATTAACAACGAATTTCGCGTTAGCAAGGTGTAAAGTACCGTTGTTTTTGATTTGTACGCTAGATTCTTTCGCTGCTGCAGAAGCTGCACCACCGATGTGGAACGTACGCATGGTTAACTGTGTACCTGGCTCACCGATAGATTGAGCAGCAATAACACCCACTGCTTCACCTTGGTTGATGAGGTGACCACGCGCTAAGTCACGACCGTAACATTTCGCACATACACCGAAGTCAGTATCACAAGTTACAACAGAACGTACTTTTACGCTGTCCACTGAGTTTGCATCTAACACATCACAAAGTTTTTCATCTAATAAAGTGTTACGTGCAATTAAGACTTCTTCTGTACCTGGTTTATACACATCTTCAGCTACAACACGACCTAACACTAATTCGCGAAGTGGAACTTTCTCATCGCCACCTTCAATTAATGGAGTCATGACTAAGCCTTCGTGCGTACCACAGTCATCTTCAACGATCACTAAGTCTTGCGCTACGTCAACTAAACGACGAGTTAAGTAACCAGAGTTTGCTGTTTTTAATGCGGTATCCGCCAAACCTTTACGCGCACCGTGGGTTGAAATAAAGTACTGAAGTACGTTCAAACCTTCACGGAAGTTCGCTGTAATTGGGGTTTCGATGATCGAACCATCTGGACGCGCCATCAAACCACGCATACCTGCTAACTGACGAATCTGAGCCGCAGAACCACGCGCACCAGAGTCAGCCATCATAAAGATACTGTTGAAAGAAGCTTGTTTCTCAGGATTACCTTCACGGTTGATAACTTCTTCCTGAGATAAGTTTTCCATCATTGCTTTCGCTACACGCTCATTTGCTGCAGCCCAAATATCGATGACTTTGTTATAACGCTCACCCGCTGTTACAAGACCAGATTGGAACTGTTCTTGAATTTCAGCCACTTCAGCTTCCGCTGCAGAAATAATTTCGTATTTTTTCTCTGGGATAACCATATCGTCGATACCCACAGAAGAACCTGAACGAGCCGCATAAGCAAAACCGGTATACATAATATGGTCAGCAAACATTACCGCTTCTTTCAAACCTAAACGACGATAAGCTTCGTTGATAAGTTTAGAAATTGCTTTTTTACCTAATGTTTGGTTAAACAATGAATAAGGCATACCTTTTGGCGCGATCATCCATAAGATTGCACGACCGATAGTGGTATCGGTTAATGTGGTTTTCTCTTCGAATTCGCCAGCTTCATTTTTCACATATTCAGTAATACGTACTTTAACGCGAGAATGTAATTCTGCTTCACCTGTGCGATATGCTTTTTCAGCTTCACGCGGATCTTGCAATAACATGCCTTCACCTTTACCGTTCACTTTTTCACGGGTCATATAGTAAAGACCCAACACCACGTCTTGTGATGGAACGATAATAGGATCACCGTTTGCTGGTGAAAGTACGTTGTTGGTTGACATCATTAACGCACGCGCTTCTAACTGAGCTTCAAGTGTTAATGGTACGTGAACCGCCATTTGGTCACCATCGAAGTCCGCGTTGAACGCCGCACAAACAAGTGGGTGTAACTGGATTGCTTTACCTTCGATTAGAAGTGGTTCAAACGCTTGGATACCTAAACGGTGAAGTGTCGGTGCACGGTTCAATAGAATTGGGTGCTCACGAATAACTTCTGCCAAGATATCCCAAACGATCGCGTCTTCACGCTCAACCATTTTCTTAGCCGCTTTGATTGTAGTTGCATAACCACGGCTTTCTAATTTTGCATAGATAAACGGACGGAATAATTCCAATGCCATTTTCTTCGGTAAACCACATTGGTGTAAGTGCAAGTATGGACCTACAGTGATTACAGAACGGCCTGAATAGTCAACACGTTTACCTAATAAGTTTTGACGGAAACGACCTTGTTTACCTTTGATCATATCCGCAAGTGATTTCAATGGACGACGGTTAGAACCCGTAATCGCACGACCACGGCGACCATTATCTAATAACGCATCAACAGATTCTTGTAACATACGTTTTTCGTTGCGCACGATAATATCTGGTGCGATTAAATCCAATAAACGTTTTAAACGGTTGTTACGGTTGATCACGCGACGATATAGATCGTTTAAGTCAGAAGTTGCAAAACGACCACCATCTAATGGTACTAACGGACGTAAATCTGGTGGAAGTACTGGTAATACAGTCATCACCATCCATTCTGGTTTGTTACCAGATTGTTGGAAAGCTTCTAATAATTTTAAGCGTTTAGTGATTTTCTTACGTTTTGTTTCAGAGTTAGTTTCTTGTAACTCTTCACGTAATTTTTCACATTCCACTTCAAGATCAATACCTTTAAGTAAATCTTGAATTGCTTCAGCACCCATTTTGGCTTCGAATTCATCTTGCCAGCGGTCTTCTGCATCAAGGAATTGTTCTTCAGTTAATAACTGTCCACGTTCCAAATCGGTCATACCCGGTTCGGTTACGATGTACATTTCAAAGTAAAGCACACGCTCAATATCACGTAACGGCATATCAAGTAATAAACCGATACGGGACGGAAGTGATTTTAAGAACCAAATGTGTGCAACTGGACAAGCCAATTCAATGTGGCCCATACGTTCACGACGCACTTTAGTTTGTGTTACTTCAACACCACATTTTTCACAAATCACACCACGGTGTTTTAAGCGTTTATATTTTCAGCATAAACATTCGTAATCTTTTACTGGCCCGAAAATACGCTCACAGAAAAGACCGTCACGCTCAGGTTTGAACGTACGATAGTTGATTGTTTCAGGTTTTTTAACTTCACCAAATGACCAAGAACGGATCATGTCTGGAGAAGCTAACCCAATTTTAATCACATCAAAATCTTCACTGGTTTTTGATTGTGCTTTTAAAAACTTAACTAAGTCTTTCACAAATAGTCTCCTGTCGGAGTTAAGGGTTTCAAAGTGCGGTCAAAAATATTTTGTTTTTTAACCGCACTTCGGCGATTTCTTCCTTTTGCTTCCCCTGCTGAACAGGGGAAGACCGGTTTGTCGATTACTCTTCGTCTAGCTCGATATTCAAACCAAGTGAACGGATTTCTTTCATAATTACATTGAAAGATTCCGGTGTACCCGGATCCATTTGTTGGTTGCCACCGACGATGTTTTTATACATCTTCGTACGGCCGTTCACGTCATCGGATTTCACAGTTAACATTTCTTGTAAGGTATAAGCCGCACCGTATGCTTCAAGTGCCCATACCTCCATCTCACCGAAACGCTGACCACCGAATTGTGCTTTACCACCAAGTGGTTGTTGAGTAACAAGACTATAAGAACCAGTTGAACGAGCATGCATTTTGTCATCAACTAAGTGGTTCAATTTGAGCATGTACATATAACCTACAGTTACTGGACGCTCGAATTTCTCACCTGTACGGCCATCGTATAATGTGATCTGACCTGAAGTTGGTAAGCCACCAAGTTTCAACATTTCTTTGATTTCTTGCTCATCAGCACCATCAAACACTGGTGTTGCTACCGGTAAACCTTTACGTAGGTTTTCTGCTAAACGCATGATTTCGTCATCACTAAAGGTGCTTAAATCCACTTTTTGTGCGCCATGACCTAAATCGTATGCTTTTTGCATATAGCCACGAAGTTTCTCAACATCTTGTTTTTGTTTGATCATCGCATTGATTTGATCACCGATACCTTTAGCAGCTAAGCCTAAGTGGGTCTCTAAGATCTGACCGATGTTCATACGAGATGGTACACCCAGTGGGTTCAATACGATTTCAACCGGTTGACCGTTTTCATCGTATGGCATATCTTCCACAGGGTTGATTTTTGAGATAACACCTTTGTTACCGTGACGACCCGCCATTTTATCACCCGGTTGGATGTGACGTTTCACCGCTAGGTAAACTTTAACCACTTTTAACACGCCTGGTGCTAGGTCATCGCCTTTAATGATTTTCTTACGTTTTACTTCAAGTTTGTGTTCAAACTCTTTACGTAATTCTTCATATTGCTCAGCAAGCTGTTCTAATTGGTTTTGTTTTTCTTCATCTGAAATGGTTTGTTCTAACCATTTTGTGCGATCCATTTTATCTAATTGAGCCGCATCAATACCGCCAGCGATAAGGACATTGCGCACACGAGCAAACAAGCCAGCTTCTAAGATTTCTAATTCATCAGAAAGGTCTTTCTTAGCTTGTTTTAACTGCATTTCTTCAATTTCTAATGCACGTTTGTCTTTTTCTACGCCATCACGGGTGAAGACTTGAACGTCAATTACAGTACCGCTTACGCTATTTGGTACACGTAATGAAGAGTCTTTCACATCAGATGCTTTTTCACCGAAGATTGCACGTAACAATTTTTCTTCTGGTGTTAATTGAGTTTCGCCTTTAGGGGTTACTTTACCAACTAAGATGTCACCACCTTTCACTTCAGCACCCACATAAACGATACCTGATTCATCCAATTTGCTTAATGCAGATTCACCTACATTTGGAATATCCGCAGTGATTTCTTCAGAACCTAATTTAGTATCACGCGCCACACAAGATAATTCTTGAATGTGAATTGTCGTGAAGCGGTCTTGTTGTACAACACGCTCAGAAACTAACATTGAGTCTTCGAAGTTATAACCGTTCCAAGGCATGAACGCCACACGGATATTTTGACCTAATGCTAATTCACCTAAGTCTGTTGAAGGACCATCGGCTAATACTTCACCACGGTTAATAGGATCGCCTAAATTCACACAAGGAATTTGGTTGATACACGTATTTTGGTTAGAACGGGTGTATTTAATTAAGTTATAAATATCGATACCCGCTTCGCCTGCTACAGTTTCGTCTTCATTTACTTTGATAACGATACGAGAAGCATCAACATATTGAACTGTACCACCACGTTTCGCGACAACCGCCACACCTGAGTCAAGTGCGATTGGTTTTTCCATACCTGTACCCACTAACGGCTTATCAGCACGTAAAGTAGGAACCGCTTGACGTTGCATGTTCGCACCCATTAAGGCACGGTTTGCATCGTCATGCTCTAAGAATGGAATTAACGCTGCTGCCACAGATACAACTTGTTGGGTTGAAACGTCCATATAGTGAATTTCTTCTGGTTTATAAAGACCAGATTCACCACGTTCACCACGTGCAGTAACGAATGCATCTGTAAAGCGATTATTCTCATCAAGGTTTGAGTTCGCCTGTGCAATGATGTAGTTTGCTTCATCAATTGCAGATAAATATTCGATTTCTTCGGTTACTTGACCATCAACCACTTTACGATATGGCGTTTCTAAGAAACCATAATCGTTAGTACGAGCAAACGCAGAAAGTGAGTTGATCAAACCGATGTTTGGACCTTCAGGGGTTTCGATTGGACATAAACGACCATAGTGAGTGTTATGTACGTCACGCACCTCAAAGCCTGCGCGTTCACGCGTTAAACCACCTGGACCTAATGCAGAAATACGACGTTTGTGTGTTACTTCTGATAATGGGTTGTTTTGGTCCATGAATTGCGAAAGTTGTGAAGAACCAAAGAATTCTTTCACTGCCGCAGAAATTGGTTTTGGATTAATTAAGTCTTGTGGCGTGATCGCATCTAAATCGCCTAAAGATAAACGCTCTTTAACTGCTCTTTCTACACGAACTAAACCAATACGGAATTGGTTTTCTGCCATTTCACCCACAGAACGAATACGACGGTTACCCAAGTGGTCGATATCATCCACTTCACCACGACCATTACGGATATCGATGAGTTTTTTCATCACACGAATGATATCGTCGTTACTTAAAATACCAGTACCTTCGCCTTCAGGAATACCTAATGAGCGATTAAACTTCATACGACCTACTGCAGATAAATCATAACGTTCTGCAGAGAAGAATAAGTTATTGAATAACGCTTCTGAAGATTCAGGTGTAGGTGGTTCACCTGGACGCATCATACGATAGATTTCATATAATGCACTTACACGATCGTAAGTTGGATCAACACGTAATGTTTCAGAAATATACGGACCGTAATCTAAGTCATTAGTGAATAATGTTTCGATCACTTTATAGCCTGCTTGCGATAATTTCGCTAACACTTCTAAAGAAATCTCGCCATTTGCTGGGCAAATAATTTCACCTGATTCAAGATCAACGTAATCTTTCGCTGCTACTTTGCCTGCGATATATTCAGTTGGCACTTCAACTTGTGTCACATTATCTTTTTCTAATGCTTTGATGTGACGAGCAGTGATACGACGACCGCGTTCTACATAGACTTTGCCATTTGCTTCGATATCAAATGTCGCAGTTTCACCACGTAAACGTTCTGGCACTAATGTCATGAGTAATTTATTGCCAGCGATCTCGAAAGTTACTTTGTCGAAGAATAAGTTTAAGATTTCTTCAACGGTATAACCTAACGCACGTAAAATAATGGTTGCCGGTAATTTACGACGACGGTCAATACGCGCATATAAGTTATCTTTTGGATCAAATTCGAAATCTAACCAAGAACCACGGTAAGGAATAATACGTGCGTTATAAAGCACTTTACCTGAAGAGTGTGTTTTACCTTTGTCAGAATCAAAGAATACGCCCGGGCTACGGTGTAATTGTGAAACGATAACACGCTCAGTACCATTGATGACAAAGGTACCGTTGTCAGTCATTAATGGGATTTCACCCATATATACTTCGCTTTCTTTAATGTCTTTGACTGCGCGTGATGAAGATTCTTTATCGTAGCTAACCAAACGTAATTTTACGCGTAAACCTGCTGCATAAGTTGAACCACGAATTTGACATTCACGTACATCAAATTCAGGCTCTTCTAAACGGTAATCAACATATTGTAATTCTGTATAACCGTTATTGCTTACGATTGGGAAAACAGAACGGAATGCAGCTTCTAAGCCTTGTTGACCTTCAGGATCTTTTTGAATGAATTTATCAAAAGAATCTAATTGGATAGTTAATAAATAAGGTACATTTAAAACTTGCGGACGTTTGCCGAAGTCTTTACGAATTCGTTTTTTCTCAGTATAGGAGTAACCCATTATTGGTTTTCCTCTGTAAATTTTAGTGAGACCGAGTTGATATAAAAAAAGTGCGGTCAAATTGATTGACGTTTTTATTTATATCGGAGATTGACGCCGTTTCGGATACCGCACTCTGAACCTTACTTCTGTAGTGGGCTACTTAAATTAAAACGTCTGATTAATTTAAGTGGAAACAGATACCATTAAACGGAAAATGCCTATCTGTTTTTTGTGCTGTTTTTGATAGCACAAAATGGCTGATGGTAAACCACCAGCCATTAAGCCTGAGAAACAGGACATAAGTGAATCAAAAATTATTTGATTTCTACTTTTGCACCAGCTTCTTCTAATTCTTTCTTAAGTGCTTCAGCTTCTTCTTTAGAAATGCCTTCTTTTAAGTTAGCTGGAGCTGATTCAACTAAGTCTTTAGCTTCTTTTAAGCCTAAACCAGTTGCACCACGTACTGCTTTGATAACTGCTACTTTGTTAGCACCAGCTTCAGCAAGAACTACGTCGAATTCAGTTTTTTCTTCTGCCGCTGCTGCTGCGCCACCAGCTGCTGGAGCTGCTGCTACTGCTGCTGCAGAAACGCCGAATTTTTCTTCCATCGCTGCGATTAATTCAACGATTTCAGTTACAGATTTAGAAGCAATCGCTTCAATGATTTGTTCGTTAGTTAATGACATAACAATCAATTCCTAAAATTAATAAAGTTAAATGAAGTAAGAAACGCTTAATGATTAAGCTGCTTCTTGTAATTTGTCGCGTAATGCCGCAAAAGTGCGAACAAGTTTGCCTGCCGCAGCTTCTTTCATTGTGCCCATTAAACGTGCAATTGCTTCTTCGTAAGTTGGTAATGTTGCTAAGAATTCAACATCTTGGATCTTACCTTCAAAGGCTGCACCTTTAATTTCAAACTTATCGTTTGCTTTAGCAAAATCTTTGAACAAACGTGCTGCTGCACCTGGGTGTTCATGAGAGAATGCGATAAGTGTTGGACCTACAAACGTATCTTGTAAGCATTCGAAATCAGTGCCTTCAACCGCACGACGTAATAAAGTATTACGAACAACGCGCATTGTCACACCAGCTTCACGAGCTGCTTTACGTAATTCAGTCATTTTATCAACAGTTACACCGCGAGAATCCGCGATTACTGCTGAAAGTGCACCTTTGGCTGCTTCATTTACTTCAGCAACAATTGCTTGTTTGTCTTGAAGATTTAATGCCATTGGCTTTTAGCTCCTGAATACACTCCGATTTCTCGGAATTAATTTACCTCATCGAAAGAGTTATCTTTCAGACTAGGACGACTTCGGTGCCCAGAAGCAAGAAATATTCTTATTCTGTTCACCATCTACGTAGGATTATTAAGACGATTATTGCTAACCATTCCCTACGGTCTTGGACGGGGCTTGAATAGGTCAAGCACCAACCAGAAATTTCACGCTAAGCGTAATTTAGGAGCGAAATTATAGTGATTAATCTCGCTCTTGTAAAGTCTATTGTAGAAAAAATCTGCAGATTTTAACCGCACTTTGCGATTATTTTCTTACAGCAATTGCTTCGATTTCCAAACCAACATCTTTTGGCAAGCGAGCAACTTCTACGCAAGAACGTGCTGGGAAATTAGGATGATTATTTTCTTTGAAGAATTTCTCATACTCTGCATTTACTGCACCAAAATCATTAAGATCTTTCACAAACACAGTAGTTTTCACAATATCACCCACGGTCAAACCTGCTTGTTCAATAATCGCTTTTACATTCTCTAAAGATTGACGCGCTTGTGCCACAATATCTTTCGGCACTTCACCCGTTGCTGGATTAACGGGAATTTGACCTGATGTTAAAACCAAATTACCTAAATCTACCGCTTGAACATAAGGGCCGATTGCGGCTGGGGCTTTTTCTGTGTGAATGATTTTAGTCATGATATTTTCCTTTAACATTAAGTATTCTGATTAGTCGATCTCTTTTAACACATCATCAGACAGTTCTTTCTGTGAACCTTCTTTCACTTTGCCATCATTTACTTTAAATTCTAAATTCTGATAATAAGCTTCGCGGAAAGTGACATAAGGATCTTGTGCTTGATTTAGCAACTCGGTTTGGTCCAATGTTTTCGAGCGTTTATCTACCGCTTGCACACCGTATTTCACAAGTGACCACGGACCACCTACCCAATTCCAGAACGGATAGGTATAAGCTGCATCAACTACTGCCCCCGTTAATTGACGAGGTGTCGTCGCATTATAGATAGGCAATACAATATAGGCTCCCGCATCTACACCATAGGTGCCCAATGTTTCACCAAAGCTACGTTGATCATAAACCTGTAATTCTTTACTTGCACTTGCAAAGTCAAATAAGCCACCAATACCAAAGGTTGAGTTAATCCAAAAACGGTTGAAGTGAACAAAGGCTTTTTTCGGCTCACCTTCTAATAAACGGTTTACAAAGCTCACAGGCTCATCCAAGTTGTTTGCCACATTGGATAAACCTTTTGTGATCGGTGTCGGCACGTAATCACGCCAGCCTTTTGCTGCGGGTTCCAACACATAGCGATCCATGACTTTATAGTTAAAATCAAACATCGTACGGTTAAAACCTTCTAATTTATCATTGCGTTCACCATCAGCTTTAGTTGCACAACCTGTTAAAACAGCCGTTGCCATTAAGCCTACCGCAAGTAAAGGTGCTTTTTTCATTCCATTTTCCTATCACAAAAAATTGTCTTTATTCTAACCAACTTGAAAGATAACTACAAAAGAATTTATTTCAGCCTTTGGATGGCTCTTTCTATTAGCCATTATTGAAATCGTATTTTTAGTTTTCAAAAAATCACTTTTGTTCCCTGCATAAACAAAAAGTGCGGTTATTTCTAACCGCACTTTCTTATCTATTAAATTAAAGTTTTGCTGAAAGCATTGCTTCTAATTTCTCTTGGTCAACTGCAAATTTGCGAATACCATCTGCTAATTTTTCAACTGCCATCGCATCGCTATTATGTTGCCAGTAGAACTCCGCTTCAGTTAATGGTTGAGGTTTCGCTTTTACTTCACCTTTGTACTCTAATTTACGCACAAGTGGAGTTGTGTTTTCTTGTAATTCTTTAAGTAACGCAGGGGCAATAGTTAAACGGTCACAACCTGCTAATTCAATAATTTCACCGACATTACGGAAACTTGCGCCCATCACCACTGTTTTATAACCGTATTCTTTGTAGTAGTTATAAATTTTGGTTACAGAAATAACACCAGGGTCTTCTGCCGGAGCATATTCTTTTTTATCGGTATTTGCTTTGTACCAGT
>CAUGKJ010000015.1 GCA_959600045.1 uncultured Haemophilus sp. | reverse complement strand
AGTGAAACGCCGATGCGCCGATGGTAGTGTGGGGCTTCCCCATGTGAGAGTAGGATACCGCCAGGTACTGAATGTAGAACCCCGAGCTGAATGGCTTGGGGTTTTTATTTTAATAAATAAAAAGTGCGGTCAAAATCAGAATAGTTTTATTAAAGATGTTTAAATCTTTTAATGAGAAAATATAGGTGGAATGGTACAATCACCAAAATTTTTTATAGGATAAATAACACAAATGGCTCGTAAAAAGAAAAGTCGTAAAATTAGCGATATTATGCCAATTCGTAAATCGGACAAGAAACCTGAAGCACCGAAGCTATCAGGTAAGAAATTAACACGTTATGAATTAGATGCTAAAGCAAGAGAAGATAAGAAAAAACGTAAACATAAAGGTTTAGCATCCGGTTCTCGTCATAGTAACGCTGAACAAAATAAAAATAATCAAGTCGTTGAACAAAAAGATCCGCGTATTGGTAGCCGTAAAAAGGTTCCACTGATTGTTGAATTTGTGAATAAGCCTGAGAAAGGGATGACAATTCCAGCCGTAAAAGAACCGAAAAAACTTGCGCCTGAAGTTGAGTTAGAACGTTTAGAAAATAATGAAATTCTAAATGAATTGTTGGATGCCTTAGATGAAGGCAAAGCGATTAGTAAAGCTGATCAACAATTTGTGGATGAATGCTTAGATCGTATTGCTCAGTTAATGGAAGAATTAGGTATTCAAGATGAAGAAGAGACAGAGGATGACCTCTATCGAACCTTCGAGAAAATTGATATCAACCAATTCAGATAATTGTCATGTGGCCGATTATTTTAAGTATTATTGCTTTGGGAATTATTGCTGGCGTATCATTTTATGCTTTCAAATTACTTAGGAAGTTACGCCATCAAAACACTCTCATTAAACAGGCTAAAATAGCACGTACAAAACGCCTAAAAGAGAGTATGGTAATTATCGCTAAAGCGATGCAAAATGGAGACTGTAACCATTCAGAAGGGGTGATTCGTTTATCAATGCTTTTACTCCCTTTGGGGCAATCTTTGCAACCATATCAAGCGATGTATGCACTTTATAACATTGTGAAAGAAATGCCTACGCATGAAGCTAGAAAAGCCTTATTAAAAGAAGAAAGAATGAAACTCGATCTTGAGCGAGAAAGTGCGGAAGCAAAATTTGAAGAAGAAATTATGTTGGAGTTACGTCAGTTTTTAAATGACGTAGAGAAATTTGGGGAAGCTTAATGTCTGAAATTATTTGGGATCTTGCGTTAATTCAAAAATATAACCAATCAGGACCTCGTTATACATCTTATCCAACTGCATTAGAATTTAATGAAAGTTATACAAACGAAGATTTTATTGCAGCGGCTAATCGTTATCCGGAAAGACCACTTTCCCTTTACGTACACATTCCGTTTTGTCACAAACTTTGCTATTTCTGTGGCTGTAATAAGGTGATTACTCGTCATCAACATAAGGCGGATATTTATCTTGATTATCTTGAAAAAGAAATCAAAGCGCGTTCAGAATTATTCAAAAATCGTGTTGCGACTCAAGTGCATTGGGGCGGCGGTACACCGACTTATTTGACAGAAGAGCAATCTGCTCGTTTGATGAAGATGCTTAAAGATCATTTTACGATTGCGGATAATGCAGAAGTTAGTATTGAGATGGACCCACGCGAAATTGAGCTCGACATGCTTGATCATTTACGCAATATTGGTTTTAACCGAATTAGCATGGGTGTACAAGATTTCAATAAAGCGGTTCAAAAAGCGGTAAACCGTGAACAAGATGAAGAGTTTGTGAATGCATTACTTGTTCGTGCTCGTGAGTTAGGTTTCCAATCGACTAACCTTGATTTAATTTATGGATTGCCACTTCAAAATGTGGAAAGCTTTATGTTTACATTACATAAAGTGATTGAATTAAATCCAGATCGTTTAAGTATCTTTAACTATGCTCATTTACCAAGTCGATTTGCGGGACAAGCAAAAATTAAAGAAGATCAATTACCACCACCAGAAACTAAATTAGAGATCTTACAGAAAACGATTGAAACATTAGGCAATGCAGGCTATAAGTTTATCGGTATGGATCATTTTGCTAAACCTGATGATGAATTAGCGATTGCTCAAGAGAAAGGTGTATTACACCGAAATTTCCAAGGCTATACCACACAAGAAGAATGTGATTTGCTTGGTTTAGGTGTGTCAGCGATTAGTTTATTGGGTGATACATACGCTCAAAACCAAAAAGAGTTAAAACATTATTATCATGATGTAGAAAATTCAGGAATTGCACTGCATAAAGGTTTAGCGATGACAGAAGAGGATTGCTTACGCCGTGATGTGATTAAGCAGTTGATTTGTAACTTTAAGCTTGATTTTGCACCAATTGAAAAACAATATAATATTGATCTCAAAAAGCACTTTGCTGAAGATTTACAGTTATTAAAACCATTACTTGAAGATGGATTAATTTCTGAAACGGAAACAGGCTTACAAGTTTCGCCTAAAGGTCGATTATTAATTCGTAATATTTGCTTATGCTTTGATACCTATTCAAGAGCAGCGGCAAAACGACAACAATTCTCTCGAATTATTTAGTCATATAAAAAACGGTCAAGATATAAGTCTTGACCGTTTTTATTTAGTGATGCTTTCTAGTGCCCATAATTCGCTGAGATTTTCTCTACGACGAATTAAATGAGCTTTGTTTCCATCCACTAACACTTCAGCCGTACGTGGACGAGAATTGTAGTTTGAGGACATACTTGCACCATAAGCACCAGCAGAACGTTGAGCAATATAATCCCCTTCAGCAATGGCTAATTTACGCTGTTTACCTAGAAAGTCAGAGGTTTCGCATACTGGGCCAACAACATCATAAATGGCTTTTTCACGCCCTAAAGTGCGGTCAATTTCAATGATGTTCATATAAGCTTCATAGAGTGCTGGACGAATCATATCGTTCATGCCGGTATCAGTAATCGCGAAGTTTCGGCTTTCATTATTTTTTAAGTATTGAACTTTCGCAACTAAAATCCCCGCATTCGCCGCGATCGCTCGACCTGGTTCTAAAATAATTTCGAGATCTTCATAATCTTTTAATTTATTCAGTAGCGCCGTCGCATAATCACTTGGATGAGGTGGCGTTTCATCAGTATAAGTTACGCCTAAACCTCCACCGAGATCTAAGTGTTTTAATGTGATGCCATCTTCTTTTAATTGTTCCATTAAACGAATGAGGCGATCAGTTGCATCTAAGAAGGGCTGTAATTCAGTAAGCTGAGAGCCAATATGGCAATCCATACCGGTAATTTTTACATGAGGTAAGGTTGCAGCTAATTTATAGACTTCACGTGCTTCATCTACACTCACACCAAATTTATTTTCTTTCAATCCAGTGGAAATGTAAGGGTGGGTATGGGCATCAACATCGGGGTTCACGCGTAAAGAAATAGGGGCTACTTTGCCCATTTCACCCGCAATTTGGTTGATATGGTGTAATTCCGCAACAGATTCCACATTAAAACAACGAATTCCTACTTCTAACGCTCTCATAATTTCTGCGCGAGATTTTGCCACGCCAGAAAAGACAACTTTTGATGCTTCTCCGCCTGCTGCTAATACGCGTTCTAATTCGCCTTGCGAAACGATATCAAAACCAGAACCTAATTTTGCCATGATATTCAAGATACCAATATTAGAATTGGCTTTAACGGCATAACAAATCAAGTGTGGATGCATTCCTAAAGCAGAATCAAAGGCATGCCAATGGCGTTCAAGTGTGGCACGAGAATAAATATAAAGCGGTGTGCCGAATTCTTCAGCGAGTTGTTTGACGGGCAAATCTTCAACATAAAGTTGCTCGTTTTTATATTGGAAAAAATCCATGACGAATCCTTTAAGTGCGGTCGGTTTTTATTGTGTTTTTTGCGTGTTTTGTGGTTGTTCTTTTTCAGGAAAGTATAATGGCCCTTTTACACCACAACCCGTAGCTAAAGTACAGAATGCACCTAATAACAAAATAGAAAGTAATTTTTTCATTTTTCAATCTCTCTAATAAGTAAAATCTGCCTTTGCCAACGAGGCGAAAGGCTTTATAATTCACGGCATTCTATCAGATTTAATCGGAAAATTTTATGAATGTTACAGAATTTCACCAAAATATTGAACAGGTTTGGCAAAAAATTGAAGAAACGTTAGAGAATCAAGATTGTGATGTGGATTGCGAAACGCAAGGGTCGGTATTCACAATCACATTTGATGACCGCTCACAAATCGTCATTAATAAGCAAGAACCGCTTCTTGAGCTTTGGCTTGCGAGTCGCCTGGGTGGATTTCATTTTGCCTATAAAAACAATGATTGGGTGGCAAATGATGGTAAACGCTTTTGGGATTCTTTAACTGAGGCAGTTGCTGCTCACGGAGAAACGGTAACATTCTAATGGCCGAACTCGCGGAACATGCCCCGCAGAAAACAGACTTAAACACGACCGCACTTAATACGTTGCGGTCTGTTTTTGGTTACCAATCTTTCCGTAAAGGGCAGGAAGAAGTGATTCATGCTGCATTAAGCGGTCAGGATGCCTTAGTGGTAATGGCCACAGGAAATGGCAAATCCTTGTGTTATCAAATTCCAGCACTTTGTTTTCCTGGTCTCACATTAGTGATTTCGCCTTTGATTTCTTTAATGAAAGATCAGGTGGATCAACTCCAAGCAAACGGTATTGAAGCTGATTTTCTAAACTCTAGTCAGACACCAGAACAACAACAGCAAGTTGAAAATAAGCTGATTTCAGGACAATTAAAATTATTATATGTTTCGCCTGAAAAAGTGATGACAAACAGCTTTTTTCAGCTGATTTCTTATGCTCAAATTTCCTTTATCGCCATTGATGAAGCACATTGTATTTCACAGTGGGGGCATGATTTCCGCCCTGAATATACCCAACTTGGCGGCTTAAAAGCAGCTTTTCCAAATGCGCCGATTATGGCATTAACGGCTACGGCGGATTATGCGACAAGACAGGATATTCTCACTCATCTTAAATTAGACCATCCTCACAAATACATTGGCAGTTTTGACCGTCCGAATATTCGTTATACGTTGGAAGAAAAGTTTAAGCCGATGGAGCAGCTTACGCGTTTTGTCTTAGCTCAAAAAGGCAAAAGTGGCATTGTGTATTGCAATAGTCGTTCGAAGGTGGAGCGTATAGCAGAAACTTTGCGAAATAAAGGCGTTTCGGCTGCAGCGTATCATGCAGGAATGGAAACTGCACTGCGTGAACGCGTCCAGCAAGATTTTCAACGAGATAATGTACAAGTTGTGGTTGCGACGATTGCGTTTGGCATGGGAATTAACAAATCTAACGTACGTTTCGTTGCCCATTTTGATTTGCCGAGAAGCATTGAATCATATTATCAAGAAACTGGTCGTGCGGGACGAGATGATTTACCTGCAGAAGCAGTACTTTTCTACGAGCCAGCTGATTATGCTTGGTTACAGAAAATTCTGCTGGAGAAACCAGAGACGCCACAACGTCAAATTGAGCAACATAAATTGGAAGCCATTGGTGAATTTGCAGAAAGTCAAACTTGCCGCCGTTTAGTGTTACTCAATTATTTTGGTGAATATCGTCAAACGCCTTGTCAAAATTGCGATATTTGTCTTGACCCTCCAAAGAAATATGATGGCTTAATTGATGCACAAAAAGTGATGTCGACGATTTATCGTGTGGGGCAATGTTTCGGCGTGCAATATGTGATTGCCGTATTGCGAGGGATGCATAATCAAAAAATTGTAGAACGCCAACATGATAAGCTAAGTGTTTATGGCATTGGCAAAGATAAAAGCAAAGAACATTGGCAGTCCGTGATTCGACAGCTTATCCACCTTGGTTTTATTCAACAAGTGATCGGTGAGTTTAATAGTGCCACGCTTCAGCTCACAGAAAGCGCTCGCCCTGTTTTAAAAGGCGAAGTGCCACTTGAATTGGCAATGCCGCGCATTTCATCCATTAATAAAATTGTGCATACATCCCATAAAAATACAGTGGCAAATTACGATAAAGATCTGTTTGCTCGCTTGCGTTTCCTACGGAAGCAGCTCGCGGATAAGGAAAATATCCCACCGTATATTGTCTTTAACGATGCGACGTTGCAGGAAATGGCGCAATATATGCCAACAAGCAATATTGAAATGTTACAAATTAATGGGGTGGGTGCGATCAAATTAGAGCGCTTTGGGCAGCCGTTTATGGCATTGATTCGAGAGCACAAAGCGATTTTAGAAAAAGCAGAAAAAGAATAAGTGCGGTCAAAAAACAGAGAATTTTTTGACCGCACTTTTTTCTAGCTTGCACTTACATCTTGTTCATCACGTAATTGACGGTCAAAAACTTGTGCGCAATCATCGGTACCCGAACCATACCAAGTAGTATCACGTAATGCCACTTCACCTTTACGGTATTTTTCCACTTCGCTTTTCTTCACCAAATAGCCCGTTACACGAATCAAATCGGTGTTTTTAAGGTAAGTGGTGATATAGCGGTAACCTTGTGCAAATGAACCATCGATAATATCAACAACGGCATCTAAATGATCTACATAGGTTTGGTCAAAGGCAAACAAATCTCCCGTACCTGATGGAAAGTATTTATGGAATGGCGCTGATTGTTTTAAATGAGCTAATAATGTTGGTTCTTCCCCCACACGAATACGATGTGCAGGCGCATTGCGTTTATCTTCTTCATGATTGCTTGCACCTACTTGCGCATGTAATAAATAACGGTTACCCGTGCGTTCAGCATACACGCCTTCATGGTTATCCGTGACTTCTTTTAATTTATCCATAATCAAGGTCGCAATTTCATCACCGCGTTGGCTTTTACCAAAGGTTTCATTTAAGCCTTCTTGTTGTAGCAAGTGATTCGCTGCATCTGCAAGTCCTACAATAGCAAACATCCCTGTAAAATTAGTACGTTTGATAAAACCTTCTTTTTCGAGGAATGAGGTATTAAAGAAGTTGCTTTCTTCCACTACAAATTTATGGCGTTTATCCATGGTGGAAAGTGCACATTTTGCCACACGAGGTAAGAGTTCATTGACCATTTCATCCACGGTTTTACAGGCGCGCGCGATAGTCCCTAGGCGCAAGCGAGTGAGGGTATACGCCCCACCACATTCGGGCAGTGCGTTATAGCAGCTTGCAATGCCATATTGTTCGCCTAAGTCAGAAATGTAGTAAGCATCATTGGCAAAAGATGGTTTAGAAACCAATAAGCAGGCTTTGGCCGCTAATTCTGCAAATTCACGACTTGTTTTGCTCTTATCGTAACGAATAGTCATATTTGGCGTCGGTGCTTCTAACTCAATTACCGCTTTTAAAATCAAACGCCCTGCTTTGGTGTCATAAGGGCCAATATTGGCATGACAGAATGAATCCGGCACGGTTTTATCCACATGATTTAAGAAACGTTTAATTTTGATGTAGTCTTGTTCTTCATCGGTAATAAACGGATCAAGTAGCATGTCTAAGCGCCCAATGTAAACCGGGAATGTGGTGATGGAGGGCACGTGGGAATATAAAATCAATAAGCCATCTAATGCTTCATCAAGATCTTTTGGCGGCGGTAATTCAAGGAATTCACAGCCTTTTTTAATATACACATTGTAATCCGGCAAAATATAGCGAGGACGATAAATCGCGTAGCCTTCATTTAAATCACAGATCATTTGATTTTGAAGGAATTGCCATTCTTCATCTGTGTAGCCTAATAATTCCCGAGGATCAAATAATCGCTCGGCAATATTGCCTAAACACATGAGTTTTTGTTGATAGGTGAGTGTATTGGATTTTACGGTATCCAAAATATCTTGAAGAGATGCAAGCATAATAATGTCCTAATTTAAAAGGGTAGCCTATTTTAAGTCAGTGACTGGATGATGACAATTTTGACAATGTGATCTACATCACATTTATGATATTTATCAGTCAATTCGGTTATATCATATGACGTTAAAATGTTTTGGTTTTATGGGGTTTCCCATTATGATGTAAGTGTTAAATATAAATGGGAATAATATGAAAAAAGCACGGGTGATTCCTCACACCAGTTGGGCCGCAAAATCGCTATGGTCAATCGAAGGTAAAACGATGTCGATGCTCTTATTTGCATTGGCAATACTGGGCATTGGAGATGGCTTAATTGTGCTCGCTAATTTGGGCTCCTCACCTTGGACCGTACTTTCTCAAGGTGTGGCATTACAAGCTGATGTTAGTATTGGTTGGGCATCATTTGGGATTAGCTGTTTAGTGATGCTAGCTTGGATTCCCCTTAAGTTAAGATTTGGGCTTGGCACAATTCTGAATATTATCGTGATTGCTTTTTTTCTGGGTTTAACCGTGAAAATTATGCCAGAACCAACCGCACTTTTGAGCCGAATCTTATTCGGAGGAATAGGGCTTTTGCTTTATGGACTAGGAACAGCATTATATTTAACCTGCCATCAGGGTGCAGGTCCTCGAGATGGTTTAATGGTAGGACTTTGTCAACGCTTTCATTTAAAAGTAGGGATTGTAAGAACAAGCCTTGAAGTGTCGGTTTGTGTGTTGGGTTATATTCTCGGCGGCACAGTCGGAATAGGTACCGTTGTTTTTGCCGCCGCAATAGGTTGGATTGTGCAGTTGTGCTTAAACTCAATTGCTCGATTGCCACATTTTCCGCACGAAGGGGATAATCTCCACTAAGGCATCATCAATCGAAATTAAGCCTAAATTCATTTCGTCTTTCCCTTTTAGCGGGCAGAAAGCAAGGTGTTTATCTGCATCGTTAATCGGTTTCCAACGACGAGGCTGAGATGAGCGACTGTTTGGATAGAATCCAATAGTTGGCACATTGAATGCGCTGCTTAAATGCAATGGTCCAGTAGAACCCGCAATGAATAAATCCGCACAAGCCAGAGAGTGTGCAAAATCAACCAATCCTTTATTCTTATCGTAAACAACCACATTTGGGCTATCGACTTTTGCCGCCAACTCATGGGCTTTTTCACTTTCACCAGGTCCTGCCGTTAAGATAATCTGGCAATCAAATTCGCTTAACAAACCTTGTATCAATTGAGCATATTGTGTCAACGAAAGACTTGTTGCTGAACCACCTGTTCCGCTGTGCACAAATACCCATTTTTTGTCTCCCGATAAGCCTAATTGTTCTTGAAGAAAAACACGTTGATTTTTAACCGCACTTTCAGGAAGTGAAAGGTAAGGTGGTTTGGGTTCCACAATTGGCATGTTGTGTTTCTTTAAGAACGCCCGAGCTAGATCTTGATTGTATTCTGCTTCAGATTTTTCTGAGCGTGAACGGCGTTGTGTCAAACGATAGTTATAAAGGATTTGCACCCATTTCGTTGCGGGCGCAAGACGATAAGGAATCCCACTTTTCCACGCTAATTTACCGTTATGGGTATTGGAAAAGAAGCTAATCATGCCATCAAATTGCTGCTCTTTGATTTCTTTAACAAGACGATTAAAATCCGCTTTATCGTTCTTGGCACTATCAATGATGACATCATCTAAATAGGGACAAATTTGAGCCAATGGGGCTGTATAAGCCGGCACAAGTGCGGTCAGTTTTAGCTCGGGATTTGAGGCTTTCAACATCGCAAAAGCCGGAAACGCTTGAACAAAATCACCCAGTTTATCGTTACGAATGACTAAAATCTTTTTCATATTTTCTCTAGTTAAATAAAAAACCGCACT
Source organism: uncultured Haemophilus sp. (assembly GCA_959600045.1). Lineage (GTDB taxonomy): Bacteria > Pseudomonadota > Gammaproteobacteria > Enterobacterales > Pasteurellaceae > Haemophilus_D. The sequence continues at coordinate 2,632 of CAUGKJ010000015.1, read as the reverse complement.
CGAAAGTGCGGTCTTATTTTAGTCTATTTTTATGGATTATAAAACATCAACGCAGTTTAAGTCTTCGAAAGATTGCTCTAAGCGTTTAGACATTGATTCTTCCATTTTACGCAACCAAACACGTGGGTCGTAGTATTTTTTGTTTGGTGCATCAGGACCTTCAGGGTTACCTAATTGACCTTGAAGATAAGCTTCATTTGCTTTATAGAAGTTTAAAATACCATTCCATGCAGCCCATTGAGTATCAGTATCGATATTCATTTTGATTGCACCATAGCTAATTGCTTCGCGGATTTCTTCGCGGCTAGAACCTGAACCACCGTGGAAGACGAAGTTGATTGGTTTAGCAGGAAGATTGCGTTCTTTTGCAACGAACTCTTGTGATGCACCTAAAATAGATGGTTTTAATTTTACGTTACCTGGTTTATAAACACCGTGTACGTTACCGAATGCTGCAGCAACGGTAAAGTTAGGGCTTACTGGGTTTAATTGATCGTAAACATAAAGCACATCAGATGGTTGGGTATATAAACGAGATTCATCTACATCAGAGTTATCCACGCCATCTTCTTCACCACCGGTAATACCGATTTCAATTTCAAGGGTCATGCCTAATTTATCCATACGCGCAAGGTATTCACGGCAGATTGCCATGTTTTCTTCCATTGGCTCTTCAGATAAGTCAAGCATGTGAGAAGAGAATAATGGACGACCAGTTTCAGCAAAGTGTTTTTCACCCGCTTCAAGTAAGCCGTCAATCCATGGAAGTAATTTTTTCGCTGCGTGGTCAGTATGAAGAATAACTGGCACACCATATTCTTTGGCTAAAGTATGAACGTGTTTCGCACCTGCGATCGCACCTAAAACGTCTGGACGTGCACCGCTTGTTGGTTTGATACCTTTACCTGCGTAGAAAGCTGCACCACCGTTTGAGAATTGGATAATTACTGGTGATTTCACACGCGCAGCGGTTTCCAATACAGCGTTTACGGAGTCTGAACCCACGCAGTTTACTGCAGGGATCGCGAAGTTGTTTGCTTTGGCATAAGCAAAGATTTTTTGTACATCTTCACCTGTTACTACGCCAGGTTTTACGATATCTAATAATTTAGCCATAGTTGTGTTTCCTTTTGTTTTGGAGGATTTATTCCTCCGTTTGAAGAATCAATATTTATCCCCTCTATGAGCACAGAGGGGATAGAAAGCATTTAATTAACCGTTCGCACGTTTTTCAAGAATTTCTACTGCTGGTAATACTTTACCTTCAACGAATTCTAAGAATGCACCACCACCGGTAGAGATGTAAGAGATTTTATCTGCAATACCGAATAAATCGATAGCCGCTAAAGTATCACCACCCCCTGCGATAGAGAATGCATCGCTGTTTGCAATCGCGTGAGAAATGATTTCAGTACCTTTACGGAAGTTAGGGAACTCAAACACGCCAACTGGACCATTCCATAAAACGGTTTTTGCATTTTTGATGATTTCAGCTAATTGTTCTGCAGATTTATCACCGATATCGAAGATAGATTCATCGTCTTTCACTTCGGTTACTGATTTTTCTGTTGCAGGTGCAGTTTCAGAGAATTCAGTACCAACACGTACATCAACTGGAACTGGAATATCAGTGCTTGCTGCTAATTCTTTTGCTACAGGGATTAAATCTGCTTCATATAACGATTTACCCACATTGTGGCCTGCTGCTGCGATGAAAGTGTTTGCAATACCACCACCTACGATAATTTGGTCAGCAATTTTTGAAAGAGAGTTTAATACTTCTAATTTAGTGGAAACTTTAGAACCGCCTACGATCGCAACCATCGGACGAGCAGGCTCTTTTAATGCTTTACCTAATGCATCTAATTCTGCTGCAAGTAATGGACCTGCACAAGCAACTGGTGCAAATTCCGCTACGCCGTAAGTTGATGCTTGTGCACGGTGAGCGGTACCGAATGCATCCATTACGAAGACATCGCAAAGTGCAGCATATTTTTTACCTAATTCAGGATCGTTTTTCTTCTCACCTTTGTTTACACGTACGTTTTCTAAAACAACGATTTCGCCTTCTTTAACATCCACACCGTTTAAGTAGTCTTGTACTAAACGCACATTGAAACCTGCGTCTTTTAAGTAATCAACAACCGGTTGTAAAGAGTCTTCAGGTTTGAATTCACCTTCAGTTGGACGACCTAAGTGAGAGGTAACCATCACTTTTGCGCCTTTCTCTAAAGCCAGTTTTAACGTCGGGATAGTCGCACGAATACGCGCATCAGATGTCACTTTGCCATCTTTTACCGGTACGTTTAAGTCCGCGCGAATAAATACACGTTTACCTTTTAAATCTAAGTCGGTCATTTTGATTACTGACATAAGCTTTCCTCTTGGGTTAGTTAAAATTAAACGGGAACATTATACCTAGATCTTACTAGGTTGTAACGATGTAGATCAAATAAAAAAGTGAATTATGCTTATTTAGGGCAATCGATTACTTGCCATTGACGATCATAGCAAATGAATAATTCATTATGGCTCGCGCCTAAATAAGCGCCTTTTAGTTGTGGATTATTCTGCTTCATCCATTGAAATAATTCTTTACGGCTTAATTGTTCATTTGGTAAGGAGAGTGATT
>CAUGKJ010000014.1 GCA_959600045.1 uncultured Haemophilus sp. | reverse complement strand
TGACCCCATACCGAACTCAGAAGTGAAACGCCGATGCGCCGATGGTAGTGTGGGGTTTCCCCATGTGAGAGTAGGACACCGCCAGGTACTGAATGTGAACCCCGAGCTGAATGGCTTGGGGTTTTTGTTTATGGAGTTTTCAATATTTTAGCAAAGCGTTGATTCTATGATACAATCACCGCCGTAATTTTAATAAAACAAGAGAAAATATGACCGCACTTAATGTATTAATTTATCCAGATGATCACCTAAAGATTGTTTGTGAGCCAGTTGTCGAAGTCAATGATGACATTCGCAAAATTGTAGATGATATGTTTGATACGATGTACCAAGAAGAAGGCATTGGTCTTGCAGCTCCACAGGTAGATATCTTGCAGCGTATTATTACGATTGATATTGAAGGTGACAAACAAAATCAATTGGTGTTGATCAATCCAGAAATTTTGGCTTCTGAAGGTGAAACAGGCATTGAAGAAGGTTGTTTATCTATTCCTGGATTCCGTGCTTTAGTGCCTCGTAAAGAAAAAGTCACGGTAAAAGCGTTAGATCGTCATGGAAAAGAATTTACGCTTGATGCAGATGGTTTATTAGCAATCTGTATTCAACATGAGATCGATCATTTGAACGGTATTTTATTTGTGGATTATCTTTCACCGTTGAAACGTCAACGTATCAAAGAAAAATTAGTGAAATATAAAAAACAAATTGCAAAACAATAATCAAAAGTGCGGTATAAAATGACCGCACTTTTCCTATCAACGCCATAACGTAGAACATTATGAAACCATTGAATATCATCTTTGCCGGTACCCCGGACTTCGCAGCACAACATCTTGCTGCACTCTTAAATTCACATCACAATATTATTGCTGTTTATACGCAGCCAGATAAACCGGCTGGTCGCGGTAAAAAATTGCAGGCGAGTCCTGTAAAGCAATTAGCAGAACAACATCAAATTCCTGTTTATCAACCAAAATCCTTGCGTAAAGAAGAAGCACAAGCAGAGCTTAAAGCGTTAAATGCCGATGTGATGGTTGTTGTTGCTTATGGTTTGATTTTACCTCAAGCAGTGTTAGATATGCCTCGTTTAGGTTGTTTAAATGTGCATGGCTCTCTCTTACCACGTTGGCGTGGCGCTGCACCTATTCAGCGATCTATTTGGGCTGGTGATCAACAAACAGGTGTGACAATTATGCAGATGGATGTAGGCTTAGATACTGGCGATATGTTACACAAAGTGTATTGCGATATTGATGCGCAAGAAACTTCAGCTTCGCTTTACCATAAATTAGCTGAAATTGCGCTAGCTGCATTGATTGATGTTTTGGATCATTTGGAAGAAGGGAAATTCATTGCAGAAAAACAAGATGATAGCCAAAGTAACTATGCAGAAAAACTTTCCAAAGAAGAGGCTAAATTAGATTGGTCGCTATCGGCAGTCCAGCTTGAACGCAATATTCGTGCGTTTAATCCTTGGCCGATTAGTTTCCTACAATTAACCGATGAGCAAGGTAATGAACAAACCTTAAAAGTTCATGCTGCTACTGTGTTGCCACATGTAGATAAACCAGCTGGGACGATTTTAAGTGTCGATAAAAAAGGTATCCAAATTGCCACAAAAGAAGGCGTTTTAAATTTATTGCAACTTCAGCCCGCAGGCAAGAAACCTATTTCTGTGCAAGATTTCCTCAATGGTCGAGCAGATTGGTTCCAGGTTGGTAAGGTTATAAACTAATGGCATTTCAACGCAAAAAAACGGGAAAATCGACCGCACTTTCGGTACGCGCTATTGCTGCTCAAGTGATTTTACAGGTTTTAGATCAGGGTAAGTCCTTATCAACGTTGCTTCCTGACGTACAATCGCAGGTAAAACCACAGGATTTACCTTTATTACAGGAAATCACCTTTGGTATTTGTCGCGTATTGCCTCGTTTAGAAAATATTATAAAAAAACTATTAGATAAACCATTGAAGGGTAAAACCCGTATCGTGCACTGCCTACTATTGGTGGGATTGTACCAATTACTTTATATGCGAGTGCCCGCTCATGCGGCTGTGGATGAAGTGGTGAATGCCACAAAATCATTGAAATCGGATAGTTTCCGTGGTTTGGTTAACGGTGTATTGCGTCGCTTCTTACGGGAACAAGAGGATATTCTTGCTGTAGTAGATAAACATTGGCAAACGCTTCATCCTGAATGGTTTGTGAATAAACTCAAAAAAGCTTATCCGAATTGGCGTGAAATTATTGAGGCGAATAACCAAAAGCCACCAATGTGGTTGCGAGTTAACCAACAACAAAATAATACGAAAACTTACCGCACTTTATTGGAAGAGCAAGAGATGGTCGCATTTGAATGTGATAATCCACATGCTCTGCGCTTAGCTCAACCGCTTTCTGTTTCGAAGCTACCGAATTTTGAACAAGGTGCAGTAACCGTTCAGGATCTCAATGCGCAGTGGTCGGCCTTATTGCTTGAGCCACAAAATGATGAATTAATTTTAGATGCTTGCGCGGCGCCAGGTGGGAAGACTACACATATTTTAGAGATGGCACCGCAAGCGAAAGTGATTGCGCTTGATGTCGAGGCTCATCGCTTAAAACGTGTTGAAGAAAATCTTGCCCGTTTGAATCAACAGGCGACAGTTGTTTGTGGTGATGCGACCGAGCCAGAAAAGTGGCTCTCAGAAATAGGTTTAAGTGGTGCATCCTTTGATCGTATTTTATTAGATGCACCTTGCTCGGCAACAGGGGTCATTCGTCGTCATCCGGATATTAAATGGCTACGTCAAGAAACGGATATTGATCAATTGGTTGCCTTACAAGGACAAATTCTAAAGGCGCTTTGGGCAAAATTGAAACCTAATGGTATTTTGCTTTACGCGACTTGCTCGGTGCTTCCCGATGAGAATAGCCAGCAAATACAGCATTTTTTAGCTGAAACACCCGATGCAGAATTAATGCCATTGCCGTTTGAACAAACGGAAAATACGATTGGAATCCAATTCTTACCACAAGAGAATGGCGGGGATGGGTTCTATTATGCAAAATTGAGAAAACGGTTAGCTTAAATGAATTTGCCTTTAATTGATGTCGTCATTCCTTGCTATAACGCGGAACAAACGCTTGTTCGAGCAGTTGAATCTGTGTTGCTACAAGGTAATCTTGGTCGTCTTTGGCTGATTGATGATGCGTCGACAGATAATACATTTGCATTAGCCTTACAGCTTGCAGCGCAATATCCTGACAGAATTTCTGTCGAGCAAATGCCGAAAAATAGTGGTGTCGCGATGGCTCGAAATTGGGGTGCGATGCTCTCTGCTAAAAGTGCGGTCGATTTTGTTGCGTTTTTAGATGCGGATGATGCATATGAACCGGGAGCATTAGAAGTAGCAGCGGCAACATTTTATTTTCAGCCAGATACTTCGGTAGTGAGATTAGCATTAAAACCGATAAATTTAGCCAAACGTTATGCAGAACATCCTAATTTTGATCAGGCATGGCAATATATGCGTATGACCTGCGGGGGAAATGTTGTTTTTAATAAAGCTTTTTTCTTAGCGTGCGGCGGATTTCCAACACATCAATTATTTCGAGAGCTCGGCGGTGAAGATGGAGCCTTGGGCATCGCGACCACTAAAATGGCAAAAGTGGCAACATTATTTGAAGATGTTGGTGTTCTGCATTTTTGTCGTGAAGGTATGCATGCAGAACGTTTACTCGATGGCCTGTTATTTGGTAAACAAGATCCAGCGATTACAGCCGAAAAAATGGCAGAAGCTGAACAAGTAACATCGACCATTTGTCGCCGTATTGAAGCATTAAAGTGCGGTCTAAATTCAGCTGAAATTGGCATCCGACCTTTGGTTGTGGAGAGAACAGAATGAAAATAATCATCTTAGGTGCAGGGCAAGTAGGCACAACACTTGCGGCAAATTTAGTGAGTGAAGATAACGACATCACACTGGTAGATAATGAATCTCAACATCTGCAGAATTTACAAGATAAGCATGATTTACGCGTGGTTAAAGGTTCCCCTTCTTCCCCTAAGGTTTTGCGTGATGCAGGAGCCGCTGATGCAGACTTGATGGTTGCAGTAACGGCATCAGATGAAATCAATATGATTGCTTGCCAGTTGGGATATACTCTTTTTAATACCCCAACACGTATTGCACGTATTCGTAATGCGGAATATTTGCGTGAGAAAGATAAATTATTTAATGATGAAAACGTACCAATCGATCATCTGATTTCGCCAGAGAATTTAGTTACAGATGAGATTACACGCTTAATTGCTTATCCAGGTGCGTTGCAAGTGGCGCATTTTGCCAATAATCGAATTAGCATTGTGATCGTAAAAGCGTATTACGGCGGTCCATTAGTAGGCTATGCGTTATCCGCTTTTAAAGAGCATATGCCACATATTGATTGCCGTATCATTTCAATTTTACGTAATGATAAATTAATTCGCCCGCAAGGTTCGACCATTATTGAGGCGGGAGATGAAATCACCTTCATTTGTGCGACAGAACACATTAAAGCGGTAATGAGCGAATTGCAACGCCTTGAGAAAACTTACAAGCGTATCATGATTGTCGGCAGCGGGAATATTGCCTCTGGTGTTGCAAAACAGCTAGAAGATAAGTATCAAGTAAAACTCATTGAGCGTGATGGTGAAAAAGCAAAAGTGTTGGCAGAGAAACTCTCTAAAACCCTTGTTTTCCATGGTGACGCCTCTGATCAAAACCTACTTTTTGAAGAACATATCGAAAACGTCGATGTCTTTTTATCATTAAGTGCGGACGATGAAGCCAATATTATGTCGGCGTTACTGGCAAAACGTCTTGGTGCTAAAAAAGCCATGGTACTGATTCAGCGCATGGCATATATCAATTTGATTCAAGGTGGAACCATTGATATTGCGGTTTCACCACAACAAGCGACAATTTCCGCTTTATTAGGACATGTGCGTAAAGGGGATATCAAAAACGTGGCATCTTTGCGTCATGGTACCGCGGAAGCCATTGAACTTGTGGTACATGGCGATGCGACAACATCCAATGTGGTTGGAAGACAGATTGGCGATATTAAACTTCCAGTTGGTGCAATGATTGCGGCAATTTTACGTAAAAATGAGGTTATCATTGCACGTCGTCAGGTGACCATTGAAGAAAGTGATAGTGTCATTGTTTATATTAATGACAAGAAATCTGTGTCAGAAATAGAAAAATTATTCCAACCAAGTGCATTTTTTATTTAAATAATAGTTTACTTTTTAATCTGAAAATCTATAATACGCACTCTTTTAATTTTTTAAACCAACACAAAAGGAAATTTTATGAGCTTTCTTAAAGAATTCCGCGAATTCGCAATGCGCGGCAACGTAGTAGATATGGCAGTCGGTGTGATCATCGGTGGTGCTTTTGGTAAAATCGTAAGTTCACTTGTCGGTGACGTAGTAATGCCTGTATTAGGTATTTTAACTGGTGGCGTAGATTTCAAAGATTTAAAAATCACGTTAGCAGAAGCAGTAGGTGAAACCCCAGCAGTAACATTAAACTACGGTGTATTTATTCAAAACGTCTTTGATTTCATCATCATTGCATTCGCAATCTTCATGATGATCAAAGGTATCAACAAAGTGAAAAAACCAGTAGAAGAAGTAAAAGGTCCTTCACAAGAAGAGTTACTTACTGAAATTCGCGATTTATTAAAAAAACAATAAGAATTTAATCCAAATAAAAAAGGTTGGTATTTTACCAACCTTTTCTTTTACCTAAAATTTAAGCTTTTAATAATAATGCGACAGCCTCGCAAGCAATACCTTCACTTCGGCCTGTAAAGCCAAGTTTTTCTGTTGTGGTTGCTTTCACGTTGACTTGCTCAATATCACAATGTAAATCTTCCGCAATTTTCGCTCGCATTGCATCGATATGAGGACGCATTTTAGGGGCTTGAGCAATAATGGTTACATCCACATTACCGACCTTATAGCCTTTTGCTTGTATTTGGCGGAATGCTTCTCGTAATAAAACACGGCTATCTGCATTTTTATATTGCATATCGGTATCAGGGAAGAGTTTACCAATATCGCCTAATGCTACTGCACCTAATAAAGCATCTGTTAAGGCATGTAAGGCGACATCACCATCAGAATGGGCAATAAACCCAGTGTGGTAAGGCACTTCAACGCCACCAATAATTAAAGGGCGATCTTCACCAAAGGCATGAACATCAAACCCATGTCCGATTCGTATCATAGCGTTTTCCTTGTTAAATAAAATTCGGCTAAAGCTAAATCTTCTGGACGCGTGACTTTAATATTATCACTTCGTCCTGCGACTAAGTGCGGTTGAAATCCGGCAAGTTCCATCGCAGAGGCTTCATCTGTAATATTAGCGCCTTGAGAAAGCCCCTGTTTAAGTGCATTTCTTAATAGATCGCAACGGAAAAATTGAGGCGTCTGAGCAAGCCAAAGTTCTGAGCGATCTTCTGTTTTAATAATATTTTGTTGTTTATTCGCGCGTTTAATCGTATCGACCGCTGGAATAGCTAAAATAGCACCTTGCTCATCATCGATTTGGAGCAATTTATCTAAATCTTGATGGGTTAAACAAGGTCTGGCTGCATCATGCACCAACACCCAAGCATGGTCATTTTTGATTGCGTTGAGTCCATTTAGAACTGACTCAGCGCGTGTTTCTCCCCCTTCAACGAGGGTGATGTTTTGATGAGGGAATAAGGTAATTTCAGAAAGATAGGGATCATTTTTTCCCACCGCAAGGATAACGTGATTGATTGCAGGATGGGATAGAATGACTGAGAGCGTATGTTCCAGAATCGTCTTGTCTCGGATTTTCAGATATTGCTTCGGTTTGTTTGCTTGCATACGGCTTCCAACGCCTGCAGCAGGAATGACGGCAATAATTTCGCGGCTCATTATTTATGCTCTTTGACGATGTGATAGAACACTTCGTTTGGTTTGACCATATCATGACTCATGCGTGCACGCTCTTCAATAGATTCAAAGCCTTTTGTTAATCCTTGAATTTCGGCGGAAATCATTTGATTTCTTTGTGAGAGCTTTTCATTTTCAGCTTTATTCTCTTTGATTTGAGCGGCCACATCTTTGTAGTCAAAATAGCCGTTTTTACCAAACCAAAGATCGTACTGAAATAGCACGAGAACACCCACTAAAATTCCAATGAAAAGACGCATAAATTACCTATTATTTCTGAAAAATTGGGGATAGTTTACCGTGAAATACAGCGAAATGCGATGAAAAAGTGCGGTTAAAAATAAGATGATTTTTGAAATGATTTCATCGGGCTTGTTAGATAGATTCAAAATGAAAAATGTGATCTATCTCACAAATTAGTTATAAAGTTTGATAAACCCATAGTCACTGCCCAAATAGGCTTGTTATACTTTTGCCTGTCATTATGACTTTTTAACAGAAGGAACAATCAATGAAAACAACATTAAAACTTACCGCTATTGCAGCGATGTCAGCATTTATTTTAACCGGTTGCGTGACTCAAAATAAAAGTGCAGAAGCGGATGCTCAGCTTCAACAACAAGCGGTATTAGGTCTTAACTGGATTCAACAATCAGGTGAATACCAAGCCCTTTCTTACCAAGCATACAATGCGGCAAAAGTGGCATTTGATCATGCTAAAGTGAAAAAAGGTAAGAAGAAAGCCGTTGTGGTGGATTTAGATGAAACCATGTTAGATAACAGCCCTTATGCAGGTTGGCAAGTTCAAAACAATAAACCATTTGATGGCAAAGACTGGACTCGTTGGGTAGAAGCTCGTCAATCAGGTGTTGTACCAGGTGCAGTAGAATTCAATAACTATGTAAATACCCACGGCGGTAAAATGTTCTACGTTTCTAATCGTAAAGAAAGCAATGAAAAAGCAGGTACGATTGATGATATGAAACGTTTAGGTTTTAATGGTGTTGAAGATTCAGCGTTTTACTTGAAAAAAGATAAATCACCAAAAGCAGCACGTTTTGAAGAAATTGAAAAACAAGGTTATGAAATCGTCGTTTATGTGGGTGATAACCTCGATGACTTCGGTGATGCAATCTACGGTAAACAAAATGCAGAACGTCGTGATTTCGTTGCGCAAAATAAAGCGAAATTTGGTAAAACATTCATCGTTTTACCTAACCCGAACTACGGCGGTTTTGAAGGTGGTTTAGCGAAAGATTACTTCAAAGGTGATTCAAGCAGCAAAGTGAAAGCGCGTTTAGATGCAATTAAAGCTTGGGATGGTAAATAATTCCCTTTTTTAGATAAAGCAACACCCGCAGAGATGCGGGTGTTTTGTTTTAGTCGAAAAGTGCGGTCTATTTTCGCATCATTTTTTCTTTATGCGCAGCGAAGTCACCACCTTTAGCAAGCATGCGAAGCTGTAAGATAACGCGTTCTTTTAACAAATCTTGTTCAGCTTTGGTCATATCTAAGGCATTAGAGCCCGCCGTGAATACGATGGTTACCATGCCTTCTGCTTGTACATAAGAGACATATTGAGAGTAGTGATTTTTCTTCGCAATGTACTCAGCTAATTCATCGACAAAGTGTTTGATTTCACGAGCGGCTGCGGTACGGAAAGCTTGAGATGTGCCCGAACTTTCACGTAAGAGCAAACGGAACACGTTAGTGCTGTGAGTGATAAATTCAAAAAAGGTTTCCACGGATACGCGGATCACACTGCCGCCGGCATCAATGCGTTTACGCGCTTGGCGCATTAATTGGCGAAGCGTTAAGCCAGCCTCATCAACCATTTCTAATCCGAGCTCATCCATATCGCTAAAGTGGCGATAGAAAGAAGTTGGTGCAATGCCTGCTTCACGCGCAACTTCACGTAAACTTAAATTAGAAAAGCTTTTTTCTGCACTCAACTGATTGAACGCGGCGTCAATTAAGGCTCGACGGGTTTTTTCTTTTTGAATTGCTCGAACGCCTGCCATTTGGTTTTCCTCAGTCTATGATGAATTATTTTTTATTCGCTAAAATTGATTTAACTTGTTCACTGATCGCATTTGCAACGCGTTCGTAACGATTACGTAACGGAGAGCCTGGACGGTAAACAAGCGCAATAGTACGAGCGGGTTCTGGTGAATGACAAGGAATATATTTTACGCCTTTACGTGTGCCTTCATTTAATACAGCAAGTTCTGGCATAAAGGTAATACCTGCATTAGCTGCCACCATATTGCGTAAAGTTTCTAGACTCGTCGCTTGGAAGTGAGAGTCTTCTTTCGCACCTGCTGTAAAACAATAATCCAGTGCTTGATTACGTAAGCAGTGCCCATCATCTAACATGAGCATTTCTTGCCCTTTTAGGGTATTCATGGCAATTTTGCTTTCTGAAGCCCATGGATGTTCTTCTGAAACAGCAAGCAACATTTTTTCATCAAAAATGGGTACTTCGATAAAGGCTTCCGTTTCGGGTACGCGAGCCACAATTGCGCAATCTAAGCGACCTGTTTCTAATTGCTCTAATAGTTGATGCGTTTGAGCTTCGTAAAGAAAAATTTCTAAATCTGGGAAAGTTTCTTTTAATGTTGGTACAATGTAAGGAAGTAGATAAGGGCCAACAGTAGGGATGAGTCCGATGTGTAATGGACCGGTCATTTCTTTACCTTGATTGCTAGCCATTTCTTTAAGTAATTTTACTTCACGTAATACAGTGCGAGCTTGCTCAACAAGTAACATACCCGATTGTGTGAAGAGCACTTTACGGCTAGTACGTTCAAGTAAAATGATGCCTAACTCATCTTCGAGTTTGCGGATTTGACCACTTAAAGTCGGTTGGCTAACATTGCAAGAATCCGCTGCACGACGGAAGTGTTTGAATTCAGAAAGGGCAACTAAGTATTCTAAATCACGAATATTCATAGGGTTCTCACTTTATAGAATATGTCAATTAAAAGGATAGAATTAATTGATTGTAACTATATCACAAAACTTTCTATAATGCCTATCAAGTTTTTAAGGCAAATTCATTTAACTCACAGAGGAGACACATTATGTCTAATATGGAAGGAAAAAAAGTCCCACAAGTTACATTCCGTACTCGTCAAGGTGATCAATGGGTTGATGTAACCACATCTGAATTATTTGATAACAAAACTGTTGTTGTTTTCTCATTACCAGGTGCGTTCACGCCAACTTGTTCATCTTCTCACTTACCACGTTATAACGAACTTGCGCCAGTGTTTAAACAACATGGTGTAGATGATATTTTAGTGGTATCAGTAAATGATACATTCGTTATGAATGCGTGGAAAGAAGCAGAAGAAGCACATAACGTAAAATTCATTCCGGATGGTAACGGTACCTTCACCGAAGGTATGGGCATGTTAGTCGGAAAAGATGATTTAGGTTTTGGTAAACGTTCTTGGCGTTATTCTATGCTTGTAAAAAATGGCGTAGTGGAAAAAATGTTTATCGAACCAAATGAACCAGGCGATCCATTTAAAGTATCAGATGCAGATACCATGTTGAAATACATTGCACCAAATTACCAAGTGCAAGAATCAATCTCAATCTTCACTAAACCTGGTTGCCCATATTGTGCGAAAGCAAAACAGCTTTTACGCGATAAAGGTTTAAGCTTTGAAGAAATCGTATTAGGTCACGATGCAACAATCGTGAGTGTACGTGCGGTTTCTGGTCGTTCGACTGTTCCACAAGTATTTATTGGTGGTAAACACATCGGCGGTAGCGACGATTTGGAAAAATACTTTGCATAATTAATTGCTAGGTAGGAATTTTTTATATTTTTGATTGTTAGGAACATAATGTAAAAGGGAGCGAAAGCTCCCTTTTTTGTTGTTTGTTATATTTTTAAGCGTTAAACCCAATGTAGCAAACTGAGATTAAAACGACGTAAAAAATGACCGCACTTAGCAGTAATAATTTTACGGCGAGTTTTGGTTTATGCTGATGCAATTTATAAAGCAAACGCGCAATCAAAACCAAAACAAAGGGGTAAACCCAAAAGATAATCGAGAAAAGATCGATCTGAAAATCGCTCAGTGTAGGATTTTTCACAAAAGCCGTGGAAAGCAAAGAAGCCATAGGCCAAAGTAAAATAGGTAAACAAAATGCCGCAATTCCCCAAGCGAAGCCACTAAATCCTGTCGGCATAGTTTGTTTTTTCATAATGAACCTTATATGATGAACAAAATTAAATGAAAAAGGAATATAGCAAATGCAGCCTTTATTTGGTAGCGAAACTGATGGGATTCAAGAGAGAAAATTGGTGAAACGTCTATTAAGAAAGAAAAAAATTACGTTTATTTTGACCGCACTTTGCGCGTTGATTTATCTCTTGCAGAATATCGGATTTGAAGAGCCAATTATGGATTTATTCCATTATCCGGCTTATTCTTGGGAAGATCAGGAAATATGGCGTTATTTCACTCATGCTATTGTTCATTTGTCGGTACCGCATATTTTATTTAACCTTTCGTGGTTTTGGTTATTCGGTGGCGCGATTGAACGTCGATTTGGTTCTCTCCATTTTTTATTATTAGTTTTAGTCTCTGCTGCAGTGAGTGGCGCGGTACAGAATTATTTTACCGGTCCCGCCTTTTTCGGGCTATCTGGTGTGGTTTATGCCGTGTTAGGTTATGTGTTGGTGGTGGACAAATTGCACCCGCATAGTTTTGACTTACCAGAAGGCTTTTTTACAATGTTACTGGTAGGGCTTGTATTTGGCTTTATTAGTCCGCTTTTTGGTATTAATATAGGGAACGCTGCTCACATTTCAGGCTTTATCTTAGGATTAGTTTGGGGATTTCTGCAGAGTAAAATTAAGGCTAAATCGTTTAGCTAATTCAAATTTATAGGCATTTATATGAAGCAATCATTACGCCATCAGAAAATAATTGAGCTTGTGAAGCTAAAAGGGTATGCCAGTACAGAAGAACTGGTTATCGAACTGGAAGTTAGTCCTCAAACTATTCGACGCGATCTGAATATCCTTGCAGAACAAGATTTAATTCGTCGTCATCATGGTGGTGCCGCTCCTTCTTCTACCGCAGAAAACTCTGATTACATTGAACGTAAACAATTTTTCCCTTCTCAAAAAAGCGCCATTGCTCGCGAAGTGGCAAAACGTATTCCAAACGGTGCCTCCTTATTTATTGATATTGGTACCACGCCTGAAGCGGTAGCTAGTGCCTTGTTAAACCATGAACGGTTACGCATTGTGACAAATAATATCAATGCAGCTCATTTATTACGCCAAAATGAAACTTTTGATATTACGATGGCAGGTGGCTCCTTACGTAAGGATGGTGGAATCATTGGTGAGGCAACGGTTAATTTTATTTCGCAATTCCGGTTAGACTTTGGAATTCTGGGCATTAGTGCAATTGATCTTGATGGTTCATTATTAGACTATGATTACCATGAAGTTCAAGTGAAACGAGCTATTA
>CAUGKJ010000013.1 GCA_959600045.1 uncultured Haemophilus sp. | reverse complement strand
CTCTAATGTTTGAATAGCATTAGCAGGTAGACAGCGATCAAGGTTATCAATCACAATAACTAACTTTTTACCTAAATCCTGTAATATCTCACCATATTCTTTTCTAAACTCATCGATTTGTTGTGGTGGAGTTTGCTGTTTTTGAGGAGCGATAAGTTTTCTTCCTGAATCAACAATTTCTTTTCCTGTTTCTACAACTTGCTTACTTTCTGTTGCATCTTGAATACCGTCCAAAGCATTTTGAGCTGTTCCAAATATTTTTGAAACCAAACCAAAAGTTGGAAAACCTGCGGCTAAAGCGGCCCCCTCTGCAAGCCAGCCAGCCAAACGCAAACCATCAATTCTAGCTAATAAATTTTTGGATTTTTGCAAGATGGTTTCTTTATTTTTGGCAGCTTGAATCAAATGGTTTGCAATAGTTTCCAAAAGAGCTGTTCTGGCATCATCAAATCCTTGATAAAGCCAAGCATCAAATTTAATCACAATCCACTCATCAGGTTTGATTTGTTGCTCAATCAAATTTAACAGAGAGGATTTACCTGCGCCCCAATTACCAAAAATACCTATTGAAACTGGTAGCATAGCTTCAGTTTCTAATATTTCAGTAACAATTTGGGATACTTCACCAAAATTGAGATAGTCTTCTTTAGATTCAGTATCTGACCACATTAAATTACCCTCATTTATAAAAATATAGATTTTTGTATACTAACACATTTTTCAACAAGCATTTTTAATGTTTTTATAATAATAAGTATATAGAGGGTATCAAGATTGGTGGATGAGTTATCGAAATTAAAAGATATTAGGAAAAGGGATGGAAGTGGAATAAAACAGATTAAACTACTATAATCAATAAGCGTAAAAAACAGCATACTCAAATTTAGCAATGCCTCTTATAGAGTTGAACGTGATAATTTCTACTATAATCTACCAGCTTTTCCTTCTTTCAAGGATTTTATAGATAAACATTGTCAATTTGGTATCTCATAGCAAGCATATTGTGTAAAAATAAAGTATGAAATCTAATCTTTTCATACTTTATTTTTACACAGCCCTGATTAAAAAGCGAACAAAAATAGCCTAATTATTTGATTTTAAATAACTTTATGGTTTACATTTTACTATAAAATAGAAACAACCGTTCTAAATGAAAGTGATAAAACATCATTTATAAATGTCAAAGCCACTCTTTCGAGTGGCTTTGTTTTAGGCTAAATTTCCAAATTTACCTGATTGTACATCGTGAATAGCTTGAAGGATTTCTTCTCGACTATTCATAACAAATGGGCCATATCCTACAACAGGCTCATTGAGAGGTTCCCCAGTAAGAATCAATAATTTTGCTGTATTATTGGATTCAATCAAAACATCTGCAGCACCACGCTCAAAGGTAACCAATTCACCGCGTCGAGCAATCGCCTTGCCACTAACTTGGATCGTGCCATCTAATACAAGGATAATCACATTATGACTTGCTGGCACGCTGAACATATAGGCAGCATTCGCATTCATTGTCGTATCCCACATATTAATTGAGCTAAATGTATCCGCAGGGCCTTTCACATTGAGCAATTCACCAGCGATAACTCTGACTGAACCTGCATTATTCGGTAATGCCACGACTGGAATATTTTCAGCTTTAATCGCTTGATATTTTGGCGTTGTCATTTTATCTTTTGCCGGCAAATTAACCCAAAGCTGTACCATCTCGAACAAACCGCCTTCTTTAGCAAATTTTTCAGAGTGCATTTCCTCATGCATCACGCCAGAACCGGCTGTCATCCACTGAACATCACCCATACCAATAGTACCACCACCGCCATGTGAATCCCGATGTGATACTTCACCTTGATAAGCAATAGTCACCGTTTCAAAACCTCGGTGCGGATGTTCACCGACACCACGTAAAGCAAATTCAGAATCATCGCGACGACCACCTTGGAAAAATTTGGGTTCGTTGTAATCCATTAAAAGAAATGGATCGAGATTTTTATCTTTATCGTTATAACTAAACATCGAGGCGACATGAAAGCCATTTCCTACCCAATATTTTGCTGGGGCGGTAAAAACATTTGCAACTTTTTTCATATAAAACTCCTTTGTTAATTTGTAGAACCTATCGTTCTGTCAATGCGAGTATTATATGGTTCGAAGATAAGAGATAAAGATGACTTTAATTGAAGGATATTTTACTAAAAGGAAACAATTAAAATTAAGCTTATATAAAAGAACAATTGAAGAGAATTTACAAAAAACTTCTAAAAATTTGACCGCTCTTTGCCCCTCCAGAAAAAACCTAGGCACCTAATTTTAGGTTCGGATTATTATTCAATTTCGTTATAACTAAAAATCAATATATATACTTAACAATTCTTTCGGTTTTTCTATGTGGTTTGCTACATTTTTACCGTCTTATTTTCACTAGAGGTACAACTATGCAGCATCGCGATCTTTATCCCCACGAAATCTTACAAGATGTTATTGATAAAAGTTATGCTAAGTCGCAAGGACACTTAAAAACACTGGCTATTTTAAGTTTTTTAGGTGGTGGCTATGTGAGTTTTGGTTACATGGCCTATTTAAAAGTCGTGAGCGGTATTCCTCCAGAGTGGAGTGGACTATCAACATTACTTGGTGCAGCCGTGTTTCCTATTTGTTTGATTTGTATTCTAATCGGTGGTGGTGAATTGGCCACGGGAAACATGATGATGATGGCATTAGGCCGTTTAACAAAACGAGTAAGCCTTAAAAAATTATTTCGTAACTGGATTGTAGTAAGTTTGGGCAACCTGCTCGGTGCGCTGTTTATGGCATATTTCTTAGGGCATTATGTCGGTTTATCAGAAGGTGCAGCCTCTGCTAAAACCATTGCTATCGCCGAGGCTAAAGTGCAAATGGATTTTGGTCGCGCCTTTGTTTCTGCCATTGCCTGTAACTGGATGGTCTGCATGGGGATTTGGTTCTATTTTGGCGCCAAACAAACCTCTGGTCGCATCCTCGCCATATGGTTCCCAGTGATGATTTTTGTGCTTATCGGATTACAACACTTTGTCGCCAATATGTTTATTATTCCTGCCGGGATTTTTGCTGGTGCTAATGTGACTTGGAGCCAATTCTTCTTCAATATGATTCCTGTCTTTTTAGGCAATGTTACTGGTGGTGCAGCATTTGTCGGTGCATCTTATCTTTATGCCTATCGTCACTTATTAAAAGAAGATTATTGTATTTAGTAAACGAAAATTTGACTGCACTTTGGCGTGAAAAAGGTCTTTTGAAATGTCAAAAGGCCTTTTATTCTCTCTAAAATCCCCTCTTAATTAACTCAACACCCCTCTAAACAGTGTGAGGTTACACTTTGCACTTAAAGCGTGTAAACTTATCTATTAAGATCAATATGGAAAGAAAAGTATTAGCAGAATTTCCATGTTATTTAGCATTCTCAAATTTACAGTAAGGAAGAGATCACATGCCGAAGATGAAAATTTCTAAATTGATGTTTTATAGCACTGTTTTAACTAGTGTTATGTTGTCTTCTTGTAGTCAACACGCCCAAACCCACTCAACAGTTGAAAATACAGCGAGCAATTATGCTCAAAATGCGGCAACGTATTGGACTGAACAGCCATTTTGTAGCGGGCGTTACCAAATTAATTTACCTGCCAACCGTATAAGTGGGACGGGCTGGCTTAGATATAATAATTGGCAGATAAAAGTGCGACCAGATTATTGGAATCTGGAAGTAGAATCCGTATTAAAGGTTAAAGAAAAAGGATATAACGGAAACGAGAGTTTTATAGAAAACCGCACGGTTATTCCTAATAAAGTGATAGCGATGATCACACAGGCTCCTGGTTCATGGGAACACTCAGTGTCAAAGCACCTAAAAGGCATGATCTATTATGTCTATTTCTATTTCAAGTTAGGCAAGAATGATGCCTATTCCATTAAAACCCTTTCAAGCATTATGCCTGTTAATGGCAAAGCTCCCCCAAACCTTAAGCAACTGGAAAAAAGTAAAGTTGACGAAGCTATTGGGCATATGCGGAATGATTTTTTCGACAAGCTGAGAGATCGTAAAGATACTGAAATGCCACAGCAACAGGGGGTCTGTTTAACAGAAGGGTTTATTGCCGATAAGGGAACTGAGCCGTTTTTTGGCAGTGCGGGCATCAAAATCAAAGACTATCAAGACGTTTATGCCGAGCTAACGACGAGGGGATCTTTGGAGGAAGATGATAAACCACTATTAGAGCGAGACCTTTTCGCTAAAGATAATGCTTTGGATAAACTCCTCTCGTGGGCGAAATACAGCACCATACGCAAAGGAAAGCGCAACATCAATGATATGGTCGGCAGTGAAAAACTGGTTAAGTGGCAGGGAAATCGATATCTATTTATCTGGGAAAAAGATGATGGCAGTGTGAGATTTAAGATGACTTTCGGTACTAATAAGAAAAATACCAAGGGGTCGCCACTCAGTGAGAAAGAGGCTTTAACCGCTTGGGATGCAATATTGCCGACATTGAAAAAACGACTTTAAACAACGACTACTACAGTTAAATTAAAGTAAAAATACAAGCGGTCAACTTTTTGAAGAGCATTTGCAAAAATACTGGAAAATTTGACCGCACTTTAGAATAAAAATCCCCTAAATGCTTAATCTAGGGGATTTTTACGTTAAATGATACGTTGTTTATTTTAAACCTTTTTTTACCAAATCTTCATAACCGCCATGGTTGGTTACATTGGTATAGCCTGCATTTTTCAACTCAGTGAGTGCGGCTTCGGCACGGCGACCGCTACGGCAATAAAGGTTAATTGGTTCATCTTTAGCTGATCCAAGTGCCTTAACACCTTCAATGATTTTATCGTGTGGAATATTCACTGCATATTGCAAATGGCCAGAGTTAAATTCCTCGGCTGAACGTACATCAATCCAAACGCCTTTTGCTTTTTCCGGTTGTACTGCACTTTGTTCTGTTTGTGGCGCAGTATTCGCGGAAGCAAAAAAAGGTACAGCAATCGCAGCCGCAGAAAGTACTACTGTGAATAATTTTTTCATCATTCAATCTCCTATTAAATTGAAATAATATATTTACCTAAATAAATTTAGGGGGTATGTAAAACTAATTGCCATCATACGCCTAAATATAAAGATAATAAACTGTAAATAAAGTAAAAATTAAGTAAAATTTAACCGCACTTAAAAATAAAAAGGCCATCTGAAATCCAATATTCAGACGGCCTTTTCAATTTATTCAATTATTTCTTCGTAGGCTCTACTTCACCCACGGCTTTCTGGGATTTTTCATCCATTTCCACTTTAATATTGTGGTCCACCACCACATTCATATTAATAGTGATGCCTTCTTTTGGTGTATCCAATTGAATGGTTGGTGTGCAAGCTGTAAGTGTAAACATAGCCGCAAAAATAAAAAAGTGCGGTTGAAATTTAAGGTATTTTATCATTTGTCTTTGTCTAATTGCTTATAAAGTTTATATTGCAGATTTTGTTCAAATTGCGAGCCGTAGTCAATCATATTCCACAATTCAAACATATTTTCTTGGTGCGTATAATTTAACGTTATCGGATTATTAGTTCGCTTGGTTGGATTAAATCCACTAATGCTCGCACGCAACGTCATTTGTCCTTTCGGATCGAGCGTCAGTGCCGCATGAGAATTTTGCAGTTCCATTTCTTTTAATAAATCCACCAAAATATTCTCTGTCCAACCACCTTTTTTCAGCCCTTTCACCATTTCATCCGTTAATTTGATGGATACATTTCCCACTTGTTCCAATGTGCCATTACAAATTAAACATTCCTTATGTCCGAGCCAAAATGGCAGGGTCGCATTAGCACGGCCAGTTAAGGTTACTTGATTATATTGTGCCAAGGCTAGCACCTGGGCTAAATCGATATTGGTAAAAGAAAGTGTCGCCATTTTACTTTGTGGGAAAGTGAGCTGAGGTACCGTCAATTCACCATCAAATAAGGAAAGTTTCACATTTTTTAAGATAAGTGGATTTTTCATGGTATTCGGATAGCGCCCGAATAAATCCAATTCCCCATTTGCAACAGAAAGTGCTCCATAGCGAATATTTTTAGTCGAAATATGAATGGGTTTGCCCGAAGCCACTTGTAATGCCTCGTTTTCATAATTCATTGGGAAGCGAATATTCAAGCCATACACTTCACCATCTGGCATGGTGATTTTGCCGCCTTTTAGGTTCAGCTCTCCGCCCATTTTCACGCCATTGGTATTAATCACAAATTTGCTCTGTCCTTTGATGCTTCCCTCATGAATTAACCAGTTCCATTTTTGTGGGAAGAGTGATTGGAATACTTTTGCGGATTGTTCTTTCCAGCTAATTTCGCCTGAAAGTACACTATTCTGATATATACCCAAAACATCTAAGGGCCCAAGAGAACCAGCCTTCAAATCACCTGCAAAATTGAAGTTACTGATACTCTTACCATCAATGCCTAAACCAAAAACAGGCGAAACAAAACGACCGCCATAAGCCAGCTCAATCCAATCAGTTTTCGCTTGTAACAAGCCTCGAATATGTTCTTCTTCATAATCCCAGCGGAGTCGATCTTTAAGTTCCAATGAAAGTGGCGCCATTTTTACCTCTTTCATTTTGACTTCTTTGGAATGAGCAGAAAGTTGATTTAATTCAATATGATCGGCTTCCCAAAATCCTTTACCTTCCATTTTGACTGGCGTATTTAAGGATTTCCAGTTTGCACTGCCATTGATAATCCAATCCCAACGGTTTGTCGCTTGTTTTTCCACCGACTGCAACTTATGTTCTTCATCTCGGAAGTCAAACACGGTTTTAATACCCGCAATAAACTCGTGGGCGTTTCCGTCTAATTTTAAATTGAGATTTTCAAACTGCTGGGTTGTGCCATTCAACGTTGCTTGCAAACGCCCTTCTAAGCCGTAACGACCGATAATAATGTCATCTAACGGTAAACGAACATGTAATTTGGTATCGGGTTGCACAGTATCCATTTTAAAGACAGAACCCGGGTAAAAATACACCACAGGATGCGTAAAAATTCCGCCAAAATGATAGGTTAAATTGGTAAAAGCCACCGTCGAGTTATAACGCAAATCCCCGCGTGTTTTCAGCTCAAAGTCCAATTCATTATTATCATCGCCACCACCGATTTCGCCATTTTTACCTGAAATCACGATCTCCCCTTTGCCCATTTCGCCAAAGGTTTGCAAGATTACGTTCATATCAATGCTTAACGGCAATAAGCCTTCTGCCGCACGGTGAATAGATAACCCAAGGAAACCTTTAATCGGTTGATAGCTGTCGAAAGTCCAATAAAATTTCCCCCATGAAATATCCAAACCGTCTTTGGTGAAGACGAAAGGCACATCCAACAACGGCGAATTTGCCGTTAAATCTTGAACATTTAACTGACCATCCGCACCTTGCCACGACACTTTTGCCTCGCCTTTGGTTACAGCAAGTTCTGGGTTATTCCAATTGAATAAAACATTTCCTTGTTGAGGAAGTTGAGAAAGATCGGGCTCAAAATTTGCAGTGAACTGAAGATCATAGGTTTTATCGCCCGCTTGTTTAATATCTGTATTACCCGTCCATTGGAAGATCCCATCTCGTGGCGTGACCGTGGATTGATGATGAAGCTCAAGCCCATCATTATTCGCTTGTGCTTCTAGTGCTAATTGGTTGCCATTATAGTTTGCATCTAACACCCAATCGGCCGATAAAAAAGGCTGCAATGCGGCTTGTTTCAGTGCATTGGTATTTGTTAATTGAAAGTGTTTAACTTTGACATCAGAAATAGGTAATGCCGCCCAAAGTGCGGTTAAATTTGGTGGTGTTTTTTCAGCATTATCGCTTGGTAAATGAGTTAAACAATCATAATCCAAGCTCGCCTTTTCAATATCAAGACTATGCGTATTCCACCAAGTGAGTTGCGCATCATTGAGGTTTATGAGGGTACATTGGTCTGTTTTCAATTTTAGCTCAGGTAGCGTTAAACCTGTCGCTTTCCATTGCCAGTCATCCGCTAATTCAATGTGATAATGTGGTGCTAAAAAATGATTTGCAAGTTGTTCCACACGTTTCGGGGTCGCAAAAACGCGCACTAAGCCAACGCTTACTACGATCAAGAGCAACAAAATAATCAAAGCCCACAGGCAACGCTTTCGCATAGTTTCCCCAATTACGCGATAAATAAATGAACAGAGGCGTATTCTATCTTATCTCGCCCCAAATAGCTCAACTAACTTATCCCCAAAGAAATAAAACACCAATCCAAAGGCGACAATGATTAATCCGATGAGTTTCGTGATATTTACTTCTCGAATCGGCATACCGATAAGACCGAAATGATCAATAGTGGTTGCGGTAATTAATTGTCCGACGATGATAAAAAATAACATCGCGGTAATGCCTAGCTTAGGTGCAAGCAAAACAGTTGTGAACACGACAACTGCACCAAGTATCCCACCAATTAATTTCCACCAAGGTTGTGAAGGGACAGTTGATAAATTGCCCCATAAATCGGTTTTTACCCAAGCAATAAAAAAGAGAACGATCGTTCCCACTGCAAAAGAAATAAAGGTCGCAATCACCGCTTCACCACTCATGGTTTTCGCGAGTTGAGTATTAATCGCTGATTGAGTGGCGAGAGCAACACCTGCCGCTAAGGCGATAATGAGATAAACAAAAAACATCGAAACTCCCAACAGAAAATTTGGCTTATTTTAACCTTTTCGTATTTGTCTTGTCGCGAAATGCTTTCCATTTGACAAAAATAATCCAAAGATCAACCGCACTTGGTACTTAATTCACAAATACCTCAAAAGTTGTAAGTCATCTTACCTGTTTATTTGATCTTGATCACTATTTGACTATTCTTTATTTGACGCTAATCTTCAAATCCATACACTAAGCTCCATTCGGAGCAATCGTTTGCGTAATGCGTATTGAAAGCAAAATAGACTGATTTTATCAACTCAATGGGAGGAATATCCATGACCCACATTATCGTTGCAACGCACGGTAAGTTTTCTGAAGAAATCGTCAATTCCGCCGCTATGGTGTATGGCGAAGATGAAAACTGCCATGTCGTGACTTTCTTACCGGGTGAAGGCGGTGAGCATTTAATCGAGAAATACAATGCGATTATTGCCACGCTGCCTGAAAATGAACCGGTGCTATTTCTGGTCGATTTATTTGGTGGTAGCCCATACAACGCGGCAAGCCGAGTCGCCAGTGAAAGGGATAATACCGATATCGTCACCGGCATTAATCTACCGATGTTGCTAGAAGTGCTTGATGCCAAAGATGGCGCCAGCTTAGATGAATTGGTAGAAACCGCAAAAGAAATCGGGGTCGCTGCCGTGAAATCCTTCCGTCAACCTAAAGAAAGCAAGCCTGCTCCAACGCCAGCTGCTAAACCAGCTGAAGCACCAAAAACCTCTCCAAATCCAACCGCACTTTCTGGCAATATGAACATTTCCTTATTGCGTATTGATAGCCGTTTAATCCACGGTCAAGTGGCGACCTCTTGGGCGAAAGCAGTGAAATGCGAAGCGATTTTTGCGATAAATGATGATGTGGCGAATGATGCGCTTCGTCGTGATTTATTACTCCAAATCGCGCCTGAACATTTGAAAGCTTATGTGATTCCTGTGGAAAAAGCCATTAAGGTGTATCACAACCCGAAATATGCAGGCAAAAACATTCTTTGGTTGGTAACCAACCCAACAGACATCCTGCGTTTAATCCAGGGTGGCGTGAAAATTGATAAGGTCAATGTGGGCGGTATGACCTATCGCGAAGGCGATAAACTTATTTCTCAAGCGGTTGCGGTTAACCCAACAGATGTAGCGGCATTTAAACAGCTTTTAGATAAAGGCGTGGAATTAAGCTTACAACAAGTGGCGAGCAGCCCGAAATCAATGCTCACACACAAAGAGCTTGATGCGATTCAATTTTAATTACGAGGACAATTCATTATGACAACAATGGAAATTATTTTAGTCACGCTCGTTGCCGCCATTTGCGGTATGGGGAGTGTATTGGACGAACGTCAAACCCATCGTCCTTTAGTTGCTTGTACCCTAATCGGCTTAGTATTAGGTGATTTAGAAACAGGTATTATTGTCGGTGGTACCCTTGAATTAGTGGCATTAGGCTGGATGAACGTGGGGGCGGCAATGGCACCAGATGCAGCATTAGCCAGTGTGATTGCGACTATCCTCGTCATTAAAGGCGGACAAGATAAAGGGAGCGCATTAGCGATTGCAATTCCGGTAGCGGCGGCAGGTCAAGTATTAACCATCTTCGTTCGTACTTTAACTATCTTCCTTCAACACAAAGCCGATGATTTTGCCGCAAAAGCGAACTTCCGCGGTATTGAATTCTGTCACTTCAGCGGTCTTGCATTACAAGCGTTACGTGTGGCAATTCCAACTTTCTTCGTTGCGTTAGTAGCAGGTACGGATACGGTGACCGAAGCATTGAATGCGATTCCTGAAGTGGTTACTCGTGGTTTACAAATCGCTGGTGGCTTCATCGTGGTCGTCGGTTATGCGATGGTAATCAATATGATGCGTGCAGGCGCATTAATGCCATTCTTCTTCCTAGGCTTCGTGATCGCCTCTTTCACCAATTACAACCTTGTAGGTCTCGGTATTTTAGGCACATGCTTAGCGATGATTTACATTCAATTGAACCCACGTTTCCATCAATCTACTGCACCACAAGCAGTTGCAAAACGTGAATTAGCTGACGATGAACTTGAAGGACTATAAGGAAGAAATTATGACTGAACAAACTAAAAAATCATTAACAAAAGGCGATATTCGTAGCACTTACTGGCGTTCAACTTTCTTGCTAGGTTCCTTCAACTTTGAACGTATGCAAGCAATGGGGTTCTGTGTGTCAATGATCCCAGCCATTAAACGTCTTTACAGTAAAAAAGAAGATCAAGCGGCCGCATTAAAACGCCACTTAGAATTCTTTAATACCCAACCTTGGGTGGCATCATCTATCATCGGTGTAACTGCCGCGATGGAACAAGAGCGCGCTAATGGCAACGATATTGATGACTCAGCAATCAGCGGGGTGAAAGTCGGTTTAATGGGGCCATTAGCCGGTGTGGGTGACCCAATTTTCTGGGGTACATTACGTCCTGTACTCGCGGCACTTGGTGCGGGCTTAGCCCTTACCGGTAGCCTTTTAGGGCCATTACTTTTCTTCATCGGTATCAACCTTTGCCGCGGTTTAACCCGTTGGTATGGCTTTAAATATGGCTATGAAAAAGGTACCACCATCGTTAACGACATGGGCGGCGGCCGCTTACAAAAATTGACGCAGGGGGCGTCTATCCTCGGTCTCTTTGTCATGGGCTCACTGGTATCGAAATGGACGAGCATTAATATTCCATTAGAACTTTCCCGCTATAAAAACCAAATGGGCGAAGAAGTGGTGACCACCGTACAAAGCGTGTTAAACGACCTTCTCCCAGGCCTCGCCGCGTTAGGTTTAACGTTCTTATGTATGTATTTATTACGTAAAAAAGTCAACGCCATGTACATCATCTTCGCCTTATTCGGCGTAGGTATTTTAGGCTATCATTTTGGTGTGTTAGCGTAATATATTATGATATTGCCTTCCCGCTTTCACTTGTGGGAAGGCAAATTTTTAGCATGACATATAAATCCTATGAACCTGAAAGATCTCATCAAGCCACCACCGGCTGAAGGCTATATCAAAAATTCATCCAATTTAGTGACCGCACTTTTTGTTCTCGCGGGCATTCTTTATTATCCCACCAACGGCTATGGCGCCGTCATCGCTTTAATTGCCGCATTAATTGTATTAATCGGGCAAAAAATGCTGATTGCTCAAACCAATAAAGATTTCACCGAAATGCAGTTAGCCGAAAAGCAATTCCAAGAAACCAAAAACAGCGATTACCTCCGCTTTATTGAAGCACGCGCCACCCAAATGTTGCGCGACAACAAAGTCCTTTCCGAAAAAGGCAAAAAAGAGTTGGAGAGATTACTGTCTGTCGTCAAAACACATTTAGCATAGCGACGCCAAAATAATCATAACTTTTGGCTATATGAAATAAGCTTTTCTTCTTTTTATTATTTAAGTTAGAAAGGTATTAACAAACGGAAATTTATGATTTATCCCTTAGGAGTAGTTTATGTCTCAATTTAAAATTCACACCATTGAATCCGCCCCTGAAGCAGCACAAGAAGCCTTAAAAGCCGTACGAAATGCCAATGGTTTTATTCCAAATTTAATTGGTGTTCTCGCAAATGCCCCTACTGCACTTGAAACTTATCGCACGGTAGGCGGTATTAATGGTCGTAACAGCTTAACGGCAACAGAACGCGAAGTGGTGCAAATTACCGCTGCCGTAGTCAATGGATGTGGTTTCTGTGTAGCTGGTCACACGAAGATCGCTTTAAAAGTATTAAAACTTGAAGAAGAACTTGTAAACCAAATTCGTGCGACAGCTCGTATTGAAAGTGATAAAAAACTGGATACTCTAGCACGTTTCACCCTTGCTATCATTTTGCAAAAAGCAAAATTAACCGAAGCACAACTTAACGCGTTCTTTGATGCAGGTTATACCCAAGAAAATGCTATTGATGTGATTTTAGGTGTTAGCCTCGCCACATTATGTAACTATGTGAACAACATCGCGGAAACACCAATCAATCCTGAATTACAGGCATTTTCATAATC
>CAUGKJ010000012.1 GCA_959600045.1 uncultured Haemophilus sp. | reverse complement strand
GAGATAGTGAGCCAATTGCGAGAACATAATTTCATCACCTAAGCCAAATTCACTCCATACAACCAAACGTTGCTCAATTAGAGGTTCGCCTTTCCATTGTTTATCTAATATTTCTAAGGAAGGAGGAATTCTACTACGCAAGTAGTGCTTATTGTAGAGAATAAATTCTCGTTGATAAAATCCTCGATGATAATCTCCCGCACTTAATCTTTGTAGCGTGCTGAAATAATGTATATTAGCTTTAGGAGCGCGAAAAAAATAATTATTCCAAGCGCTTAAAGCGGCGTCGGTCAACTCTTGTGTATTATAAATTTGGGTGCGAGTATAGGCAGCTAAATCATCATAAGGATAGCTTTGCTCTAATTGGTTAAGTGCATTTTGTACTCGGTAATCCGTAATTGGATGATTGATCAATTGATAGCTGAGATTTTGTTTAAGACTTTCTTGGTCAGCAAGTGCTCTTTTACGCAGAAACCAAACATGGGATTTCTCTGATATAGGTTGGTACTCAAATATCATCTCTAAATTGTCAGCCAGTATTTGTGGATGGCAATATTCAATAGCTTCTAAAATTAGATACCCCCCAGTTTTTAATGCGGCTCCCCAACAAAGCAAGCTGTCAGAATTGTAGGATAGGCTACTATCAACAAGAATGGCATCGACAGAGGCCTCTTTGACGAGGTTAAGTCGATCCCGTGAGCCCATGGATTTATCCCAAGTATTGAGATCGTATAAAGCAAGGAAGTCTGGGTTAAAATTATTAAGGAAATCTTTATCACAAAGCTGAATTGCTACACCCTTATTTTCGTGCATTTATCTTCTCCATCTCATTTAATTCTTGTTTTTAAAAATTATACTCGAAATCAGCTAGAAATGCGTTTGAGGCGATTTGTAGAAAAGAAATTTATTATTTAGAAAAAATAGTTTGAAGCGTGTCACAAATTTGTTAAAAATATGTTTCAATTTTTTCGGTTAAATGCTAATTAATAATCTCCCCTATCGTTTTATAGGAGATTGTATATGCAAACTCAACAAACCTTTCTCTCTAAATATAAAAGTCTCATTATTCTTGCCTTAGACTTTGTCTTCATGTTGGTGTTAATCAAAATACTGCCGTTTTCAGCTCAAGAGAATCGCGGGCTAGCCTTGCTGATTTTCATTGGGATTTTATGGTTAACGGAAGCCTTTAATATTACCGTAACATCCCTTATGGTGCCTGTTGTGGCCATTGGATTAGGCTTGATTAATACGCAAAAAGCCCTTGCGCCATTCTCCACGCCAATTATTTATATGTTCTTTGGGGGATTTGTGGTGGCTGCGGTACTGCAAATTCAGAATCTAGACAAGATTATTGCAAATTACATTATTCGTTTGGCCAAAGGAAACTTAAAACTTTCTATTACCTACCTTTTCACTGCAACTACATTCCTTTCCATGTGGATTAACAACACCGCTGTGGCGGCGATGATGTTACCGCTCACTATGGGCATGCTAAAAGGTATCAATGCAGAGAAAAATCATCGGTTGTATGCCTTCGTATTATTAGGCATGGCATTTAGTGCCAGTATCGGTGGTATTGGTACCTTGGTGGGAAGTGCGCCGAATGCGATTTTGGCATCTCAAATTCAAGTGACCTTCACGGAATGGCTAGGTTACGGTTTCCCGGTGATGGTATTGCTTGTACCTTCAATGATTTTTTCTTTATGGGTAATTCTACGTCCAGACTTTTCTGTGGAATTTAATCCATCACTTGAGAAAGTCAGCTTTAACCGAAAAAATATTATTACCTTACTGATCTTTATCGGTATGGCGATTATGTTGCTTTTCAGTTCCCTCTTGAATCCATGGATTAGTGCATTTCTTGAGTTACCGAAAAAAATCGAAAACTTTGATACGGTGATTGCGCTATGCGTTGTGATCTTTATTTGTGTTTCAGGTGTCGCAAGTTGGAAAGAAATTCAAGAACGTGTTGAATGGGGCGTACTCGTTTTATTTGGTGGTGGTTTAACACTCAGTATCGTGATGAAAGATTCTGGCGCCAGTAAAATTATGGCGGATAGTATTGTTCAGTTCGTACAAACCAAACCACTTTGGGTACTTTGCTTTGTCATAACGGCATTTATTATTTTCTTAACGGAATTTACATCGAATACCGCCAGTGCTGCACTGATTATGCCAATTGTGATTTCAGTGGCACAATCCATGAATTTACCACCTATCGCTTTAGCTGCAATTATCGCTTGTGGTGCAAGTTGTGCATTTATGTTGCCAATCGCTACACCGCCAAATGCTATTGTGTTTGCAACAGGAAATGTGAAACAATTTGATATGGCGAAAGTCGGTCTGATTTTAAATCTATTCTGTATCGCCATCATCGGCAGCATGACTTATTTTGTTTGGTTGTAAATGTGGTTAAAACTGACCGCACTTTACTAACCTATAAAAGTAAACCGCACGTTAAAGTGCGGTTTATTATTTATCTCGAAATAACCTCTTTTGTGAAGGCTTCCATTTCGGCTTTACGCCATGGTGTTGAGAAGAAGATGGTATCTTTCAAACCAGATTCACTATTTAGTGGACGAACACCGAATTCTTGGTTTAATTTCTGTTGTACTTCAGGTGAGGTAATCCAATGCACGAAAACAAGTGATGCGGCTGGGTTCGGTGCATTTTTTGCGACGGTTACAACATTACCACCACCAGGCATACCAAATTTTGGTACATAGAATTTTAAACGGTCAGTAATTGCACCTTGTTTTTGCAGGCTGAACAAGTGATCTTGCCATGCGGAGACAATTACTAACTCACCATCGTTTAAACGGGTTAGACTATCAGCATTCGAAGCGGTACGGATTAGTGCATCTTTTTTACTGCTGAACCAATCCCAGGTTTTCTTCCAATTAGCAATCTGTGCTTCATCGATTTTATCGGTACGATAATCATAATCACCATTGATGTACACTAAAGCTCGTTGAATAAACGCATTACCGGAGCTACCACCATTTGGATCTGAATAGCCGAATTTTTTTGGATTTTTATCAATATAGTTTTCCATATCTGCCCAAGATTGTGGCAATTCCTCTTCTTTGATTCGCATAGGATCATAAGCTAGACCGGTTTGATTACCCCAGTAACCTACAGCCATATTGCCTAATTCAACACCTTGTAAGTGGTGATTTAATTTATCGAAATTTGGTAAGTTATTGAGTTTTACAAGAATGTCATTTTTTGCTACGTTGCCTAAACGGTCAGCATTTAACACAACCACGTCCATTTTGCCTGTTTCTAGATTTTTTTCAGCGATCAGTTTATTGATATTACCGTCCAAGGTGCCTTCAGGTACTTTGACTTTAATACCGTATTGATTTTCAAATTCTTTGACAAAATTACGGAATTGCGGCTGCAAATACCAAACGCTAACTGTCAATTTCCCTTCTTTTTTAGCGAGTTCTTCGATTTCACTCCAAGATTTACCACTTAAGTCTGTGGAAGCCGAGGCGAAAGTGCTGACAGCCAAGGCGGCAGCGGTAAGACCAATAGATAGAAGTTTACGGATATTTTTTTGCATAAGATGCTCCTTGTGAAAATTATGCTTTTCCTGTGGATTGAGAGAGATAATTCCCTTTCAACAATTTTTCGATAATCATCATTAAAATAATGTTTGGTACCAACAAAATAATCGATACAACGGCCGCATTCGGACGAATAAAAGAATAACCGAGGAAAGAATATAAAATGGTTGGCACGGTAATAAAGTCTGGTGAGCCGATAACGAAAGCGATAGCAAACTCTTCAATACTTTTCACTAAACAGAAAATAATTGATGCTAAAAAACTGGGTTTTAACATCGGCATATACACGTCTTTGAAAACGGTAAATTTAGATGCACCTAAGTCACGGCTAGCATCAATGAGGTCTTGCGGTACAGAAGAAAAGCCCGCGGATAAAATCCGAATAGCATAAGGTAACGTGAGTACAACATGCCCAATAACAATGCCGATGAATGGATTATTAATATTTAAATCCAATAACATACGGCTAAAGAATAGGGCAATAATCATGCCTGGAATAACCAATGGAATCAGTGTTAATAATTCTGCTAATTTTTTACCTCTAAACTCCATACGTCCAAATGCATAAGCTGTTGGGAGAGAGAGTAAAATAGTGATCAGAGAAACCGTAGGCGCAATGGTATAGCTATTAAACATTGCTTCAGGTAAAGAGGTGGTTTCCCATACAATTTTCCAACGCTCAAAAGATAATGATTGAGGGAAAATATCTGGATAACTCCACGGTTTAGCGGGATCTACCAATGACCATAAACCTGCCATTAAAAAGGGTAAGAATAACCAAATAAAATTAGCAAGAATAAAGAAAATTAAGGAAATACGTGCGATTAATCGACCATTTTTCGTTGTGATTTGTATGGAACTACTCATTTGACTTCTCCACGTTTGACAGCTAATGGTTTAATCAATAATGACACAAGGATGGTGAAGAAGGCAGAGGTCAACATAATAGTTAATGCCATGACCGCACTTTGATTCCATTCTTCAAATTCATAGGCAGACATTTGCATTAAACGTGCTAAAGAATAGGTACTACGAGGACCTGCAATACTATAAAAGGCGAAATCACCGAGTGCGCCGATAAATATTAAAATAAAGGAAACTTGTACCGCACTTAAGGTTAGTGGGAAGATCACATAACGAAAACGTTGCCAAGGACTCGAACCTAAATTTGCAGCGGCATCTAATAAATCGGTTTTCAACGAATTAACTGCGCCACCAATAAGAATTAAAGCAAAGGGAATGTTTTTCCACATTTGTAAAATCACTACCCCCCAACCAAATTCATCATTTTGTAAGGTTTTCGGTTCGTCCCAAATGCCTAAATAAACAAATACCTCATTAAGAATGCCGTGGTAAGAAATCATATTGACGAACAAAAAGGCGGCAACCAATCCAGGTACCAACATAGGCGCCCGCAAGATAGTTATAATTGTTACCTTGGCTGGTAATTTTTTACGCAACCACATGGCAATGGGATAAGCCACGATGATGGATAAAATCGCCCCTAGTAAAGACACTTTTACGGAATAAATATACGAATTTTGGAATACAGGACTATTTAATACGGCTTGCCAATACTCTAAACTAAATTGACTTTCTTCCCCGCCCATACTGTATAAACCAAGGCTTTGAGAGACGACAATGTAGAATGTAGACCCCATTAAAAATAGGATCGTACCTAAACCACTGCATAGCAATAACCATGCTTTTACATCATTTTTGAGACTTTTCATTTTACGGACTCCAAGAATTTAATCGCATGGCGGGGAATCGCAAAGGTGAGTTTATCGCTCAAATTCGGGCATTTTGTTAGTTGCAGACGTAATTTTTTCTCTTCATCATTACGTTTAATGATGCCTTGCACTTCCGTGATATTGCCCATAAAAGCGGTGTTGATGATATCTACTGTAATTTGGTTTTCCGCTTCCGTTTGTGCGTTTGGTAACAATTCAATGTCTTCCGGCCGAAAGCAAATATAAATTCGTTCTGATTCCGGTTTTTTCTCAGAAAATACGGTGAAATCACCAAAAATAGAACTCACCGCATACAGATTATCACCGATGTTTTTCACATTGGCTTCCGTGATATTGGCGATACCAATAAAATCTGCCACAAAGCGGTTTTTAGGATGATGATAAATATCTTGAGGAGAGCCAATTTGCTCAATAGATCCCTTATTTAACACGACGATTTTATCTGACATAGTTAGGGCTTCAGCCTGATCGTGAGTCACATAAATACTAGTTAAATTATATTGTTTTGATAGTTGCTTAATTTCAAAACGTACACTTTCGCGTAATTTGGCATCTAAGTTAGAAAGTGGTTCATCAAATAAAATCACATCTGGACGAGTAACCATGGCTCTGGCTAATGCGACACGCTGTTGTTGACCTCCAGAAAGCTCATTGGGTAATTTCAATTTATGAAATTCTAAATCCATTTGCTTCAATGCGAGATCTAAACGCTGTTTTTGTTCTTCAATATCAATTTTACGTTGCTTTAAACCATAGCAAATATTGTGAGAAACGTTGAGGTGAGGGAAAAGGGCATAAGATTGGAAACACATGGCTGTATTGCGTTTTTCTGGAGGAACATGGTTAACATTTTTTCCTCCGATAAGGATTTCACCTTCATCAGCCACATGAAATCCAGCGATTAATTTTAATAAGGAGGTTTTACCACAGCCACTTGGTCCTAATAAGGTGACAAACTCGCCTTCTTCAGCGGTAAAAGTAATATTATTTGCTGCGTAAAAGTCACCAAATTTTTTTGTAATATTTTTTATTTCTAACTTTGCCATTTTTACATCCTCTATTTGGCTTACAACGATAGAGGTAACCATAAAACACTTGGTTATTTTTTCAATAAAATAAAAATATTTTTTATGAATTTGTGATGAAGATCACGCATTTAGATAAAATATGGTTTTATTACATTTTAATAATGCGGAGGCGGCGTTTCTTCTGCTTGGCTGGCAATATTAGAAGGTTGCATATCTTTTAATTTGCCGGCGAGATAGCGGAGTTGAAGTTGAATTTTATCCATATCAAACTGTTGTTGAACTAATGCTTGGTTTAGCTCGTCTAAAAGTTGTTCTTGAAACGCAATTTTCATTTCAAGTTCAGCAATGCGATCTTCTAAAATTTGTTGATTTTGCATAAAATTTCTCTAATTTTTAAAAAAATGTTGTGAATTTGGTCAATACGATTTAACCTATTCGCTATTCCATTTCTATTATAAAGGATCAAGCAAAATGTTGAAAATTCAAAAGCTTTCTCTTGCTGCACTTATGGTAAGTGCGGTTGTTTCAGGTTCTGTTTTTGCAGAAGATAAAGCTGCGCCAAGCGCAAGTGATGCGTCTTATGCTGTAGGTGCATTAATGGGGAACCAAGTAAAAGATTTAGTGGATGCTCAAAAAGAGGTCATTCAATACGACAATGCACGTATTTTAGATGGCTTAAAAGATGCATTAGAAGGTAAAGTTGATGTTCGTAAAGACGAAAAAATTCAAAAAACCTTAGATGGCATTCAAGAGCAATTAGTGTCTGCAGCGAAAGCAAAAGTAGAACAACAAGCGAAAGCCGCAAAAGAAGAAGGTGATAAATACCGCGCTGAATTTGCGAAAAAAGAAGGCGTGAAAAGCACCAAAGATGGCTTACTTTACAAAATCACTGAAGCGGGTAAAGGCGAGGCGATTAAAGCAACAGATATCGTAAAAGTACATTACACTGGTAAATTACCGGATGGTAAAGTATTTGATAGCTCTGTTGAACGTGGTCAACCGGTTGAATTTAAATTAAACCAAGTGATCAAAGGTTGGACTGAAGGCCTTCAGTTAGTGAAAAAAGGCGGTAAAATCGAATTAGTGATTCCACCTGAATTAGCTTACGGTAAACAAGGTGCTGGCGATGCCATTCCACCTGATGCAACACTTTACTTCGATGTTGAAGTATTAGACGTTAATCCTAAAAAATAATCCTTAATTCGACCGCGCTTTGTCCAAAGTGCGGTCATTTTCCCTACCAGATTTGAAAAATGATACTAACCGATAGACAACCTTTCACTGATGAAGATCGTGCTATTTTGATTTCCTATAAAGCGGTAGTTGATGGCGTGAGTGCGTTGATTGGCAAACATTGTGAAATCGTCTTACACTCTTTGGAAGACATTGAACATTCCGCCATTTGTATCGCCAATGGGCATAATACTAATCGCCAAGTGGGTTCCCCGATTACGGATTTAGCCTTGAAATCTTTGCGTAATATGCAAAGTGAAAGTGTGTCTAAGCCTTATTTTACGCGTGCGAAAGGCAATGTATTGATGAAGTCTGTCACCATTGCGATTCGAAATGGTAAACAGCGCATTATTGGTTTACTTTGTATCAATATTAATTTGGATGTGCCGGTCTCTCAATTTATGCAGGCCTTTATGCCAACGCAGGAACAAAATGAAACCTCTTCCGTCAATTTTGCAAGTTCGGTAGAAGAGTTGGTGGCACAAACGGTAGAAAAAACCATTGAAGAAGTGAATGCGGATCGCTCGGTTTCGAATAATAATAAGAACCGTCAAATTGTGATTTCACTTTACGAAAAAGGCATTTTTGATATTAAAGAAGCGATCAATTTAGTGGCTGATCGCCTCGCGATTTCTCGCCACACCGTGTATTTATATATTCGTCAAATCAAACAAGAGCAAGAGTAATGAACTATGTTCTCGCTGTGAAAAGTCCCGTTTATGGAAAACAAGGGGCTTTTCTTGCCTATCAATTTGCCCAAGCTTTACTCGAAAAAGGGCATGTCATTAGCCAAATTTTCTTTTTCCAAGACGGTGTGAGTAATGGCAATGGCTTGGTTTATCCTGCCAATGATGAATTTAATCTCACGCAAGCTTGGCAAGCCTTTTCAGCGCAACATCATATTCCTTTGCATTTATGTGTAGCCGCTTCACAACGTCGTGGTGTAGTGGATTCACTTACGGCAAAAGAGACTGATAAAACTAATCTGGCAGAAGGTTTTGAGATTACAGGCTTAGGCGAGTTTATGGCGATGGCATTAAAAGCAGATCGGGTGGTGACATTATGAAGCTGGCATTCTTATTTCGTACCGCACCGCATGGAAACGCGATTTCTCGTGAAGGTTTAGATGCTTTGCTCGCGGCAACAGCATTTTGTGATGAAGAAGATATTGGTGTCTTTTTTATTGATGATGGTGTATTGAATTTACTCGATGGGCAAAATCCTGAGTTATTGTTACAAAAAGATTTTATCCGCACCTTT
The DNA here is from genome assembly GCA_959600045.1 of uncultured Haemophilus sp. GTDB lineage: Bacteria > Pseudomonadota > Gammaproteobacteria > Enterobacterales > Pasteurellaceae > Haemophilus_D. The sequence goes on along the minus strand of CAUGKJ010000012.1, from coordinate 4,274 downwards.
AAATTATTAGATTTATACGATATTGAACAGCGCTTCGTCTGTACCGATTCACTCGACCAATACAATTTGCATGCTGAACAGCTTATTATTTCTGCTGAAAAAATTGACCGCACTTCGCTGATCAATAAACTTATCCAAGCAGAAAAAGTGTTTACGTTTTAAGGAATATTATGCTTTATACCTTTTCTCAAGCTCATTATTCTGAGACAGAACTTCAACGTTATTTGACTGAAATCACGGAAAATGATGCGGTGGTTTTATGGCAAGATGGCGTGTTGCTAGCGGTAAAGTACGGAGAAATGTTTACTCAATGCAAAGGACAATGTTTTGTGCTGGAACAAGATGTTTTAGCCCGAAATTTAACCGCACTTTTGCTAGAAAACAATCAAGTGCGGTCAGTTTCATTAACAGATTTGGTGGATTTAACTGCCCAATATTCGCCTCAAATCGCCTTATAGCGGGCGTTCTTTCGGTAACAAGAGCGGTAATACCATAACAGAATAAAGTGCCAAGCCTGCGGCCATTAAGCAGGTAATCTCTAATCCTCCTGCACGTAACCATTCGCCAAATCCCATGTCATTCACTAGCGTTGCATAAAAGATCCCCGCTACGACGGTATAACAAAATCCAATTAGTACCGAAATTAATGCGATAGCTTTTACGTGATAACTCGCATAACGGTGAAATGCTGCCCAAAGTGTAATAAGAAAAGTCGGTACCGCAGCCACGATAAAGACGGTAACCGCTGAAGACTGAAATTCATCGGCATCATTGTTTGCGAACATTAGGCCAATAGTGCCGATAATTTGAATAATCAACGGTAAAAGAATAAATGCTTTAAGATATTTTTTCATGAGATGTCCAGTTAATAGAAAAACGGAAGTATTGTATCAATCAAATGAAAGACAACCAATCTTTTCCCTATTCGGTTTTTATTACATCCACTAATGTGGGCTGAACGATTGAGGCATAATCTTGCGTGTTAAGAATAATGGAGCGTTCTAACGTACCTGCATTAAATGCCAATTCATCATAACGAGAAAGTAAGCTAGGATCAGCAATTAATAACAAATCAGGATGAAAGCTAAAAGGCGGAATTGCACCAAATACACAGTCAGTCAGGGTGCCCACTTCTGCGGGGCTGGCAAGCGAGGCTTTCGTGCCACCCAAATAGGTCGCCACTTTGCTTAAATCAGATTGTTGATCAGCTGGCAATATAACTAATACTGCTTGTTTTACGCCATTCCCTTTTACTTTGCATACCAAGGCTTTTGCCCCTTGTCCTAATTCTGTGCCACGGATTTTAGCCACTTCCTCTGATTTTCCTGCAGTGGGATGTTCAACCACGCGATAGCGTGCTTGATGCTTATCCAAAAGCGCGGTCAATTTTTCAAATGTTTTTACAGACATGAGTGATTCCTTCAATAGCGATGTTTTTAATCAGTTTAGCAAGGATTGATGTATGTGAAAATCAAAGAAAAAGAATTCATCTTTTGAGTCATATTTATTATGAGATAGACAAATACCTTTATGCCCCGTACTATGTTTCTTTTTCTTTGGTATCGTTTATGACTCGAATTAATCTTGTTCCGCCTGAGGAGCTTTGTGATCAACATCTTTTAGCTGAACATCGTGAATTAACCCGTATTCCTAATGCCGTAGCGAAAGGTAAATATCACTTAAAAGGACAGCCTACAGAATATAAATTAGGGGAAGGGCATGTGCGTTTTTTCTTTAATAAATTGGCATTTTTAAAGAAACGGTATGATGCATTACATGCGGAATGTAAAGCCCGAGGCTTTAACGTGCAGTATATTTGGAATGAAACATTACCCGATGACCCAAGTTTATGGTTAGACTATGAAGCCACAGAGGCTGCATTACAGATTAATCGGGAACGTATTCAGGAACGAATGCCATTAAAGGCGAGATTTACACCACATCTTCCAAAGAGCGGTCAAAAATAAAGGAGTTTTCACTTCCCCTGTGGGGAAATTATAGGGGAAGTGAATGGGGTTAAATTATTTATATTCAACCACGATATCGCTTTCGCTGACGGTATCACCATAAACTGGCAATAAAGTTTTTTCGTAAGCTTGTTTTAAACGACCATCTTTGCCTAAGGTTTGGATTTCGTTGTTTAACCAATTTAACAATTCAGGTGCATCTTTGCGAACAGCTGGTGCAATAACATCTTGATCACCAAAGTTTTTTACGCCCACGGTATAACCTGGATTTTGTTTTGCCCAAGCGAATAAGAAGGTATTGTCATTAGATAATGCATCACCACGGCCATCACGTAAGGCTTCAAAGGTTTCGGTATTTTGTTCGAATTTCAATAACTTCACATCTGGATAGTTTTTGGTGAAGAAAATATCAGCAGTAGTGCCTTTATCCACGATCAAGGTTTTGCCTTTTAATTGTTCAAGATCAGTAATGACTGAGCCATCTTTTGAAACGACACCGAGTGCCACTTTCATATATGGATTCGCAAAATCCACCACTTCTTTACGTGCTGGTGTCACAGTGAAGTTAGCTAAGATAATATCAACTTTCTTAGAAAGTAAGTATTCTGCACGGTTTGCGGCATCTACTAAAACAAATTCCACTTTGTTTTCATCACCTAATAAATCTTTACCGATCGCTTTACCAATTTCAACATCAAAGCCTTGACTTTTGCCTTGTGCATCCACATAACCAAATGGTGGTTTATCACTAAATACACCAATGCGCACTTTGCCGTCTTTCTGTATTTGCTCAAGGCTTGAAACCGTTTTTGCCCCATCTTTAGCCGGGTCTTTTTCATTACATGCGGTTAAGCCAAATGCCAAAGTGGCAGTAGCTAAAAGTGCGGTCAATGTTTTAAATGTTTTCTTCATAGTTTGTCCCTCTCGGTTCATAATTTAAGATATTTAAGAATGTTTTCGCACGATCCGTAGTCGGATTCGTGAAGAAATCTTCTGGTTTTGCCTGTTCAATGATTTGCCCTTTATCCATAAACACGATGCGATTAGCCACTTGACGGGCAAAGTTCATTTCATGGGTAACGATAAGCATTGTCATGCCGTCTTTGGCGAGGCCTAAGATCACATCAAGTACTTCACGTACCATTTCAGGGTCAAGGGCAGCAGTCACTTCATCAAACAGAATAATTTCAGGGTTCATGCAAAGTGAACGAACAATGGCAATTCGCTGTTTTTGTCCACCGGATAATTCACGTGGATAGGCATTTTTTCGGTCATATAAACCTACGCGTTTAAGTAACTCATCGGCTTGTTTTTCAGCTTCAGCACGATCGCGTTTTTGTACTTTTAAAGGGCCGAGTAAAATATTGTCAATCACTGATAAATGAGCGAAGAGTTCATAACTTTGGAATACCATCCCAATGCGTTGACGCGCTTTGACCCAAGGAATGTCTTTGCCTAATTCGCCAGCATTTTGCAGCAAAATATGACCGCTCTTTATTTCCTCTAGTCCATTTAGGCAGCGTAAAAAAGTACTTTTACCACAACCAGATGGACCTAAAATAACGACAACTTCGCCTTTCTCGATAGAAAGATTGATGCCTTTGAGTGCTTCTACATCACCGTAATTTTTGACGAGGTTTTTAATTTCTAATAACGCCATGTGTTTTCCTAATAAAAATTAACTTTCCCAACGGGTTTCTAAATAACGGGAAAATAAGGATAGCGGGTAACAAATCACAAAATATAAACCAAAGATGACACCGTAAATCCAAAGCGCCGCCGATTGATTACTAAATAATGAATGCTCGATAATTTGTTGACCGACTTTAATTACTTCGACTACACCGATTAACATCGCTAAAGAACTGGTTTTTACCATACGAGTAAAGAGGTTAATCGCGCTTGGTGTTACACGTTTTAAACTTTGTGGCAGTAAAATATACACAAAGGTTTGAAACGGCGTTAAACCTAAAGCGTAGGCTGATTCCACTTGATGTTTTTCAATGGAAGTTAATGCACCACGCACTAAATCCCCCATTTCTGCCGTTCCCCAGAAAATAAATACCAAAATACATACAGAAATGCCATCTAAGTGAATATCAAACCATTTTGCTAAACCGAAATACGCGAGAAAAAGTAACGCTAATAATGGAATGATACGTACAAATTCTAAATAAAAGCGGCAGATGGTTTTGATAATTGGATTTCTGCTTGTCATGATTACGCCAAAAATGACACCTAAAATACAGGCGAAGAAGACAGAAACAAATGCAATTTCAGCTGTTACCCATAAACCGTTGAGCAAGC
>CAUGKJ010000011.1 GCA_959600045.1 uncultured Haemophilus sp. | reverse complement strand
CAGACAGCCGACAACTTTCTCCAGAATTGGCTAATTCTGTGTTGCCGATTAATCAGCATGTACAGGTGTTGTTAAATGGGCGACTTCGAGCATTGGATTTGCGTTGGGATTTTTCTCAACATACTTTGTTGCATTTGTCGTTAGAAGGCTATTTTGTCGATTTACAACAATTTTTGACCGCACTTTTAAACGATGTTCCTAAACTTTCCTTAACGCAATTAAACATTGAAAAATTAGATGAAGAGGAAAATGCTTCTATTACATGTGAGTTAATTTTCCAACTGAATAAGGATAAGCGATGAAAAAACTTTTCTTAATCTTGATAGCATTTTTTTCTGTATCAGCATTTTCACAAGATCCTTTTGATCGTAAACAAAGAGAACAAACCGAATATCCAAAAGAGGGGCTCACCCTACCGCCGGTGTTGACTTGCGTATATTCGGAGCCGAGACTGGCGGAGGAACGCCCATTGGCTCAGCTACATATTGTAGGTGTCGTGCAATACGGTAAACAGGCAGAAGTGTTATTTAATGATGATGGGTATATTCTTTCCGCTCAAGTAGGGCAGAGAATAGGAAAGGAAGGCTATTTAATCGAAAAAGTGAGTAAAAACAGTGTGACGCTTCAAGGTTATAAAGCAGGGCAATGTGAACAAACGACCTCAATCATAATGAGATTTTAATATGATAAAGCAGAAAATAAAAACAAAGTGCGGTCAGTTTTTAATGTGTTTTTTGATTCTATGGACAACTTACTCAGCGGCAGAAAATCGCGTCTTTTCACTTCGGTTAAAACAGGCGCCAATGGTGGCGATACTCCAACAACTTGCCCTTGAGCAAAATGCTAATTTAATGATTGATGATGAGTTAGAAGGAACGCTTTCATTGCAATTAGATAACGTGGATTTTGATCGTTTATTGCGTTCTGTCGCAAAAATCAAAGGGCTCTCTTTTTATCAAGAAAATAATATTTATTATTTGGGTAAGCCTTCTCAACATGAACAATATGCAGAGAAAATAACAGAACCGATGGCAATTAGCGGAGAAAGTTTGCCTAGTGAAATACCTCTTGTGAGTACAACGGTTAAACTGCATTTTGCCAAGGCCTCTGATGTGATGAAATCTTTAACAACTGGTAGTGGTTCTTTGCTTTCACCTAGCGGCACGATTACATTTGATGACCGAAGCAATGTATTACTGATTCAGGATGATGCACGTTCACTCAAAAATATTAAAAAATTGATTGCAGAGCTGGATAAACCCATTGAGCAAATTGTAATTGAAGCACGTATTGTGACAATTACCGATGAAAGCCTAAAAGAATTAGGTGTGCGTTGGGGCATTTTTAATCCTACTGAGGCAGCCCATCGAGTGAGTGGCAGTTTAGATGCGAATGGGTTTAGCAATATCAGTAATAATTTAAATGTGAATTTTGCAACAACGGTCACGCCAGCTGGCTCATTAGCTCTTCAAGTAGCCAAAATTAATGGCCGATTATTAGACTTAGAATTGACTGCACTTGAACGTGAAAATAACGTAGAAATTATTGCGAGTCCTCGCTTACTTACGACTAACAAGAAAAGTGCAAGCATCAAACAAGGGACAGAAATTCCTTATGTGGTGACAAATGGGAAAAATGATACACAGTCAGTGGAGTTTCGCGAGGCAGTCTTAGGATTGGAGGTCACACCGCATATTTCGAAGGATAATAATATTTTATTAGATTTATTAGTGAGTCAAAATTCCCCAGGAAATCGCGTGGCTTACGGGCAAAATGAAGTGGTGTCCATTGATAAACAAGAAATTAATACGCAAGTTTTTGCCAAAGATGGGGAAACAATTGTATTGGGTGGTGTATTCCACGATACGATCACGAAAGGTGTCGATAAAGTACCATTATTGGGCGATATTCCAGGTATTAAGCGCTTATTTAGTAAGGAAAGTGAACGTCATCAAAAACGAGAACTCGTGATTTTTGTGACCCCTCATATTTTAAAACAAGGTGAAAGAATGGAAATGGCCAAAAAAGAAAAGCATTTTAAGCAAGTGGAAAAAGTGAAAAAATAAAGTGCGGTTAATTTCTTTTATGTTTTCCCATTTTTTTCAGTTTAGCTGTGTGCATTGCAAGCGCTCTATTCATCTTGGACGAAATGGATTGTGCAGTCGATGTCAGAAGCAGATTAAAGCTTTCCCTTATTGTGGGCGATGTGGTTCACCCTTGCAGCATTATGCAATGAGCTGTGGTCATTGTTTGAAAAATGAACCCGCTTGGGATCGCATTGTGATCATTGGGCATTACCTTGAACCGCTTTCTTCACTTATTCATCGTTTTAAATTCCAAAAACAGTTTTGGTTAGATCGGAGTTTATCGCGTTTGCTTTATCTTGCGGTGCGAGAGGCGAGACGAACACATGGGCTATCTCTGCCACAGGCGATTATTCCCGTACCGTTATATCATTTTCGACAATGGCAACGGGGCTACAATCAAGCTGATTTATTAGCGAATTGGTTAAGTCGCTGGTGTGATGTGCCTAACTGTCATCATGTGGTGAAACGGATTAAACATACTCACACTCAGCGAGGTTTAACGGCGAAAGATCGACGACACAATCTTAAAAATGCTTTTACAGTGCATACCCAAAAGCCTTTTCCTTATGAACGTGTTGCGTTGGTGGATGATGTGATTACAACCGGTTCAACGTTGGCAGAGATAACCAAACAGCTTCGAAAATTAGGTGTAAAAGAAATTCAAGTATGGGGCTTAGCTCGAGCTTAAATTCTGGTAAAGATAGGATTTACCTATATCTATAAAAATAGGAATAAATGTAGAAAAAATTGCCGTATAGGAGTATCATTCTTGATATATTGCATCAAGTATTAGGACTTTATTTATGGAACAAATTTTTATTTCAGATGCTGCACAAGCACATTTTCGGAAACTTTTAGATACACAAGAAGAAGGTACAAATATTCGTATTTTTGTCGTGAATCCGGGTACACCAGGAGCAGAATGTGGCGTGTCTTATTGCCCGCCAAATTCAGTTGAAGCGACTGATACTGAAATGAAATACGATACTTTCTCAGCATTTGTGGATGAAATCAGCTTACCGTTTTTAGAAGATGCGGAAATTGATTACGTAACCGAAGAGCTCGGTGCTCAATTGACGTTAAAAGCGCCTAACGCAAAAATGCGTAAAGTTGCAGATGATGCACCTTTAATTGAGCGCGTAGAGTACGTGATCCAAACACAAATCAACCCACAATTAGCCAGCCATGGCGGTAAAATCACGCTAATTGAAATTACCGATGACGGTTATGCAGTTCTACAATTCGGTGGTGGCTGTAATGGTTGTTCAATGGTTGATGTCACCTTAAAAGATGGTGTAGAGAAACAATTGGTCGCACTTTTCCCAAATGAACTAAAAGGCGCACGAGATGTAACAGAACACCAACGTGGTGAACATTCTTATTATTAAGAATAGAAGACGAAAAAGGGCGAATCATTCGCCCTTTTATTTTTTAAGCAGCAGATAATTTCTGTAACAATCTATCCATGGCTCGATATCCTAGCGCTTCTGCTAAATGAGGTTGTTGTATCTCTTTTTCGCCATTCAAATCGGCAATTGTACGTGAGACTTTTAAAATCCGATGATAGGCTCTCACTGAAAGTCCTAGCTTATTCAGTGCATTCTCAAGGAATAATGCATCTTTATCTTGTAATTTACAGTCTCGTTCAATTTCTTTGCTTGAAAGATATGCATTGATTTTACCGGCTCGAGCAAGTTGAATCTCCCTCACGTTTAACACTTTTTCTCGTACTTGTTGGCTTGTCTCACCTCTATCTCCCGTATTTTGTAAGCTACCTTGTGGCAGAAGGGGGACTTCAATGGATAAATCAAAACGATCTAAAAATGGGCCAGAAAGGCGATTTAAATAACGCATCACTTGCTGCGGCGAGGTGCGATTATGTGTTCCGGTATAATGTCCCGTTGGACTTGGATTCATCGCTGCAACTAATTGAAAGCGAGCAGGAAATTGGATTTTCGCATTGGCACGTGAGATAATAATTTCTCCACTTTCTAAGGGTTGGCGAAGTGCATCAAGCACTTTACGCTCAAATTCAGGCAATTCATCAAGAAAAAGTACGCCGTTATGTGCGAGCGATATTTCGCCTGGTTTTGGAATGGTTCCTCCTCCTACTAAGGCAGGTAATGAGGCACTATGATGTGGTGCTCGGAATGGACGTTGTTTCCAGTTATGAAAATTTAATTCATTTTGTACTAAGCTTGTGACTGAAGCGGTTTCAATGGCTTCTGAATCCGTCATTTCAGGGAGCAATGCAGTGAGACGACTTGCCAACATGGTTTTACCCGTCCCAGGTGGCCCTAAAAAGAGTAGGTTGTGCTGACCAGCTGCCGCTATCGTTAGAGCTCGTTTAGCATGTTGCTGACCAATAATATCCGTCAAATCTAAGTGATTTTTAGCTGAAAATCCGACCGCACTTTCTTGTGCGAGCAATGAGGCCAGAGGTAATTTTTCTTGATTATTTAAGAATTGCACGACTTCCAAAAGATTTTTAGCGAAATAAGTCTCTTGTTCTGAAACAAGTGAAGCTTCATTGGCATTTTGATAAGCGATAATGGGGGCTCGTTTGGCTTTTTGTGCTGCTAAAATAGCGGGAATCACGCCGTGTACGCCACGTAATTCACCTGTTAATGCGAGCTCGCCAACGAATTCAAACTGTTTTAAACGGCTACCATCAAGTTGATCTGATGCGGCTAAAATACCGATTGCAATAGGTAAATCAAATCGTCCCCCTTCTTTGGGTAAATCAGCCGGTGCAAGGTTGACGGTGATGCGTTTAGCAGGATATTTGAACTGGGCATTCATTAACGCACTTCTGACACGGTCTTGCGCTTCTTTTACGGTTTTTTCAGGGAGGCCAACTAAGGTAAATCCAGGCTTTCCATTACTTAAGTGTACTTCAATGGTAACAAGAGGGGCTTGTACCCCCATTGATGCACGGCTGTAAACAATAGCAAGAGACATTCAGATTCCTTAAAGTGCGGTCAAAAATAATCAGATTTTCGCACTATAAAAAAAGCACAGAATGAAATCATACATCCTGTGCTTTTTTTGCGATCTTGATCGCAGAAATCATTTTTTCTTGATAAAAAACTACACGAAAAGTTGTGCAAACCAACTATCTAATTTAGCCGCTAATTTATCAATACCAATTTTATTTTGTGCAGAAAAAGCCTCGACTTGAATGTCGCCTTGGAAGGGTAAAATGGCTTCACGGACCATTTTGACTTGTTTGCTACGCGCGCTTTGACTAAGTTTATCCGCCTTGGTTAAAAGTAACATGACCGGTAAATCAGCAGAAACTGCCCATTCGATCATTTGTTGATCGAGATCTTTCAATGGGTGACGAATATCCATTAAAACCACAAGCCCGCCTAAACATTCCCGTTTTTGCAAATATTCCCCGAGGGATTTTTGCCACTCGATTTTCATTTTCTCAGGAACGGCAGCATAGCCATAGCCAGGTAAATCCACTAGTTTACAATTCGGCTCTACTTCAAAAAGATTGATGAGCTGCGTACGACCAGGTGTTTTAGACGTTCTGGCTAAGCTTTTCTGATTGGTTAATGCATTAAGTGCAGTCGATTTTCCTGCATTTGAACGCCCAGCAAAAGCAATTTCAATTCCAGTATCCTCTGGAATGGAACGAATATTGGGGGCACTCGTAAGAAAATGCGTTTTATGATAATTCAGTTTAATTTCAGACATAAGTATTCCTTTCATTAATTGGCTCTAGCATATCACAAATAGAAAAATTGCTGAAATTATGAGAGAATGCAAGCTTTGCATGATTTAAAGCCTATTTAATTATATTAATAACTATGGAATCTCAAGAGAATCAATATCGTTGGCCAAAAGCGGAAGCCGTTTATCCCGATAGACCTGGGCGTTCTTATGCACTTAAGCGTTTACGTTATCGTCTTCGTGCTTTTTTACACCGTGGATTAATTGCTCAATTTGAGCAATTTATTAACCAGCATCCTTTTCTTGTGACGTTATTAAATGAACATGCAGATTATAGCTATCCGTTAGTTTATCGTTTTTTAGATAAACGTTTTAACCGTAAACAACGTTTCCAAGCTATCTGCGACAATCTACTTTTTTTACCTGAAAAATTGACCGCACTTTCAGCACCCATTTATAAAACGCCATTAAGTTTTGGTGAAGTGATGCCTGATTTTGAGATGACATTGTCGATGACCACGCACCAACCGATGGAAGGCTATTGGGTATTGGAGTTATGGCATAAACCACGTAATGAATTAGTGTATTTACTCACTTTTGCAAAACTTGGTGAGGCATTGCTTATTTCTGTGGTGCAGGGCCCCAATTTTGAAGGTTCTAAAGAGATGGTGAAGCAACTCACAAAAACTTGTCATGGCTTACGCCCTGCTTATTTGATGGTGGAAACGATGAAAGCATTGACGAAAGCGTTGGGTTTTAAGACGTTATTGGGTATTCCACAAAAATATCAAAATAAATCGCGTTTTATTCAAAGCTCTCATTATGTTGTAGATTATGATGCGATTTTTGCTGAATCAGGCGGACAGTTGAAAGATTATTGGGAATTGCCTTTAGAGATAGATAGAAATCTTGATGAGGTACCGAGTAAAAAGCGTTCCATGTATCGCAAGAGTAATGCGATGCTAGATGATTTGGATAAAGTAATCGAAGAAAAATTAGAATTGTAAAAGTAATAAGTGAGGTGAATTTTGACCGCACTTTTTGTTTTATAAGACTTTCAAACAAGCCACAAAATGGCTGTTGTTTTGGCTGGTGAAAGGTGGTTTTTGTTTCGCACAATTTTCATCAGCTTTCAGGCAGCGGGTACGGAACACGCAACCAGAAGGCGGATTAATTGGCGAAGGCAAATCACCTTCAAGCAATTCGATGGATTTATTGCGTTCCAATTTCGGATCGGGAATCGGAACTGCAGACATTAAGGCTTTGGTATAAGGATGTTTAGTGTTGTTATAAACTTCCTCATCACTGCCTAATTCCATAGCATTGCCTAAATACATGACTAATACGCGGTCAGAAATGTGTTTTACCACGGCTAGATCGTGGGCAATGAAAATTAAGGAAAGCCCCATTTCTTTTTGTAGGGATTTCAATAAATTCACCACCTGTGCCTGAATCGAGACATCTAACGCAGAAACGGGCTCATCACAAATGATCATTTTCGGCTCAATGATTAACGCGCGAGCAATACCGATACGCTGACATTGACCACCAGAAAATTCATGTGGATAGCGGTTAATCAAGTTTGGTAAAAGCCCGACTTTCAACATCATCGCTTGCACTTTTTCTTTCACTTCAGCGGCGCTTAAGTGCGGTTGGTAGATCTTTAATGGCTCAGCAATGATTTCACCAATATTCATTCGCGGATTGAGAGAGGCGAGCGGATCTTGGAAAATCATTTGAATATCTTTACGCGTTTCTTTCCATTGTTTCGCTGATTGTTTTCGTAAATTTTTACCAAGCCACAAGATTTCCCCTTCACTCGCTTCGACTAAACCGATAATAGCGCGTGCAAGTGTGGATTTACCGCAACCAGATTCACCTACTACGCCAAGGGTTTCACCTGCATAAAGTTTAAAGGAGACATCCTTTACCGCTTTTAAGGTTTGCGGTTTGGCGAAGAAAAGGGATTTCTCATTTTTAATTTTAAAACTAACGCCTAAGTGATTGACTTCAAGGAGTAATTCTTTGTTGTTTGAGACTGTCATAGGGTAAATTTCTCCTCGGGTAACCAACAATTACGTAATTGACTGTGATTAAATGTAGTCAGTTTGGGCGCAGTTTGGCATTGTTCGGTAGCAAATTGGCAACGTGGTGAGAATGGGCAACCTTTTGGCAAATGCAATAAATTCGGTGGATTGCCTGGAATGGTTACCAAGTGTTCCTCATTGCCGTCTAAGCGAGGAATCGCATCCATTAAGCCAATGGAATAAGGATGAGTCGGATGATAGAAAATTTGTTCTGCAGAGCCGTACTCCATGGTTCGCCCAGCATACATCACCATAACTTGATCGCAGATACCTGCCACTACACCAAGATCATGGGTAATCATAATAATCGCAGTATTAAATTCACGTTTTAACTCATTTAATAAAGTCATGATTTGCGCTTGAACGGTTACATCTAAAGCGGTTGTTGGTTCATCTGCAATGAGTAGTTTTGGACGGCACAATAAGGCCATTGCAATCATCACCCGTTGACGCATACCACCCGAAAATTCATGAGGATACATGCCCATGCGTTTTTTTGCTTCTGGCATTTTAACTGCGTCTAACATTTTCACGGATTCGGCAAAGGCAGTTTGTTTATCATAGCCCTTATGTAATTGCAGTACTTCCATGAGTTGTTCACCGATTTTCATGTAAGGATTTAGCGATGTCATCGGATCTTGGAAAATCATGGAAATTTGCTCGGCGCGGATTTTATTCAACTCAGCATTCGGTAAATTAACTAATTCTTTACCTTCAAAAATGGCTGAGCCTTCCACTTCACCGTTGGCTGCCAATAAACCCATTAAAGCAAAGGCTGTTTGTGACTTGCCTGAACCACTTTCACCTACAATACCGAGCGTGCTTCCCGCATTGAGCGTGAAGTTTAAGTCATTCACCGCTGTGACAACACCATCCGGTGTTTTGAAGCGAACGTAGAGATTTTTTACATCTAATAAAGGATTCATTATTCGCTCCTATCTATCTTTCGGATCGAGTGCATCACGCAACCCGTCACCGATAAAGTTAAAACAAAATAGGGTAAGGCAAAGGAAAAATGCCGGGAAAATTAATAGCCAAGGCGAGACTTCCATTTGCGCAGCACCATCACTTAAGAGTGCACCCCAGCTACTCATCGGTTCTTGAGTTCCTAATCCTAAGAAGCTTAAGAATGATTCAAATAGAATGAGTCCTGGTACTTCAAGCGAGGCATACACTGCTACTAAGCCTAATACATTCGGAATAATGTGTTTCAAAATGATTTGGCGACGAGGTACGCCACAAACGATGGCGGCTTCGACGAATTCTTTATTTTTTAGGCTGAGCGTTTGTCCACGCACGATACGTGCAAGACCAAGCCAAGCAATGGCACCGATAGCGATAAAAATTAAGAAAATATTTTGGCCAAAAAGCGTCACCAACAAAATCACGAAAAACATAAATGGAAATGAGCTGAGAATCTCTAAAAAGCGCATCATTAACATATCTGTTTTACCGCCTACATAACCAGAAATCGCCCCATAAATTGTGCCGATAGTCACGGAAATTAAAGCACCTGCAATACCGACCAATAAGGAAATACGTCCACCGATAGCAGTACGTACCAATAAATCTCGCCCGGAAGCATCAGTACCAAAGAAGTGATAGCCTTCCATTGTTGGTGGGGAGCTCATCATATTCCAATCGGTATCTTCATAGGTAAAGGGGAAGAACCAAGGTGCTACGGTAATAAATACAATAATAAACGCTAAAATAATCAGACTGGCAACGGCCGCTTTGTTACGGAAAAAACGGCGTTTCGCATCTTGCCAGAGGCTGCGGCCTTCCAGTTGCATTTCTTCAATACGGTCAGCCACTTGTTCCACAAAATCCGCATTTTTCTGATTAATCGGCTGAGTACGATAATCTGTCATAACTTATCCTTAATAACGAATTTTTGGATCGATGATGGCGTATAAAATATCCACAATCGCATTAAATAAAATGGTTAATGTCCCCACTAAAATGGTGAGGCTCAAAACTAAAGAATAATCGCGGTTTAATGCGCCGTTTACAAATAATAACCCCATGCCAGGTAAACCAAATACGCTTTCGATCACCATTGAGCCGGTAATAATCCCTACGAAAGCAGGTCCTAAATAGGTAATCACAGGTAAAAGGGCAGGGCGCAAAGCATGTTTTAAAATGATTCTTGAGGTTGAAAGCCCTTTGGCTTTGGCGGTACGAATAAAGTTGGAATGCAGTACTTCAATCATGGAGCCGCGCATGATACGCGCAATCCCTGCAACATAAGCAATAGTTAAAGAGGCTACAGGTAAAATGATGTACATCGCTGAACCGCCATTCCAACCGCCGGCGGGTAACCAACCCAAATAAATGGCGAAAATCAGTACTAAGACTGGCGCGAAGACAAAGCTTGGCATAATGACCCCAAGCATTGAAAAGCTCATTAGAATATAATCCCAGCGACTATTTTGATTGAGTGCGGCGAGCGTACCCGCTGTGACACCTAATACCACTGCAAAGGCGAAAGCCACCATCCCTAATTTTAAGGAAACCGGGAAGGCTGATGCGATTAAATCATTGACCGATTGATCTTTATATTTAAAAGAGGGACCAAAATCGCCTTTGGAAAGATTTTCCAAATAAAGGAAATATTGTTTATGTAAAGGTTCATTTAAATGATACTTCGCTTCGATATTTGCCATGACTTCTGGTGGATAAGCACGTTCTGAGGTGAACGGGCTGCCAGGAGCAAGACGCATCAGAAAAAAAGAAAAAGTAATCAAAATAAACAGCGTTGGTAAGGCTTCCAACAGCCGTTTAAAAATAAATTTGAGCATAATAACTCCAACCAAAATGGGCGAAAAGTGCGGTCAAAAAATACGATAATTTTTAACCGCACTTAAATACAAGCAACGAATTAATGTTTAATAATATAAAGGTTGCGTAAGTAAATGTGATCTTGTGGATCTTTGCCAGAATAGCCTTTTACGTAAGGTTTCACTAAGCGTGGATTCACATAGTTAAAGATTGGCACAATACCGAAATCTTTTGCAAGAATTTCTTCGGCTTTCGCGTAGGCTTTTGCACGTCCTTCCGCATCGGTTGCAACATAAGATTCAGCAATGGCTTTATCATATTCTGGGTTCGCATATTTTGCGGTATTGTTACTCGAATTAGATAAGAAATAGTTGCCGAATGTTGTTGCTTGGTTGTAATCCGCATTCCATCCTGCACGTGCCGCGTCATAACGACCTGCACGACGGCTATCAATGTAAGTTTTCCACTCTTGGTTTTCTAATTTCACATCAATCAAACCTTTGGTGTTCGCTTTCCACATAGATGCTGCAGCAATCGCCACTTTTTTGTGGTTTTCATTGGTATTGTAAAGAATGGTGAATTTCAACGGATTCGCTTTGCTGTAACCAGCTTCTTCTAAGAGTTTAATGGCTTCTTCATTACGTTGTGCCATCGGTTCTTTTGAATAAGCAGGTTGTTGAATGAGATGACCTTCTTCGATGTAAGTCGGGGTAAACACATAGGTTGGTGTTTGACCTTGGCCCAATACTTTATCGGTGATTACATTACGATCAAGGGATAAGTTCAAGGCTTTGCGAATATTCACGTTATCAAAAGGCGCTTTCTTATTGTTTAATTCATAAGAATAAGTTGCTAAGGTACGAGTAATGTATACTTCACCTGGCAATTCTTTTTGTAATTTAGCGAATTGTTCTGGCGGTAAACCATAACTGGTCATGTCTAAATCGCCTGCACGATAACGCGCCACATCGGTACTTGGGTTTTCAATCGCAAGGAATGTTGCACTGTTAATGACAGTCTCTTTATCGTTCCAATAGAGTGGGTTACGTTCAAATTCGATTTTTTCATTAATAATGTGGTTAGCGAGTTTATAGGCACCATTACCCACGTAGTTTTCTTTTTTCACCCATGCATCACCCAATTTTTCGACTACTTTTTGTGGTAATGGCAATAAGGATTGGTGAGTCGTTAAACTGACCGCATAAGGCACAGGATTGGTCGCATGAACCACAAAAGTGTAATCATCTTTTGCTTCCACGCCTAATTCAGCCGGTTTTTTCTTACCGTCAATAATGTCTTGCGCATTTTCAACTTGTAAATAGCTTAAGTAGCTCGCGTAAGGTGCAGCAGTTGCAGGATCCACTAAACGACGCCACGCAAAAACGAAATCGTGCGCAGTAACGGGATCACCGTTTGACCATTTAGCATCTTTACGTAAATGGAATGTCCAAGTTTTGAAGTCAGGTGTATTTTCCCAGCTTTCAGCCACACCTGGTTGAAGTTTACCTTCAGAGTCTGAGGTGACTAAGCCTTCAAGTAATTGATAAGCAACGTTAGATTCTGGCACACCTTCGGTTTTTTGTGGGTCAAAACTTTGTGGTTCAGCCCCATTATTGAGCACGATATGCTGTTTTTCATCTAATTGTGTTCCCTCAGGCACTATAACTGCTTGCGCAGAATAGGAAAGAGCAAGCGCAATGGCAGAGAAAAGTAGTTTGTGTTGCATTTGAGCCTCCTTGTCATTAGGCGATATTTTTATAAAGGGTCTTTCTCTTATTAGCTCAAAATTTCATTTTTGTAAAGATTTGTAAGGTAATTATTTAAAGAAAAATAACGTTTTGTGATTTGTATCTAATAAATCGCGAAAAAATTGCTAAAAGTGATGATATGAGAGGGGAAATCTAGGATGTATTGGTTTTTCCTATCGTAAATATTTTCTTGGATAAATTGCCCTTTTAAAGTTAATTGTGCTATCGTAATCTGACTAGATTTAAACAAGTCCATTCAAGGAGAATACAATGACAACACAGTTAGATTCACTTCGTAATATGACCGTCGTCGTAGCGGATACTGGCGATATTGATGCAATCAAAAAATACCAACCACAAGATGCAACAACAAACCCATCTTTAATTTTAAGTGCTTCAGCATTACCACAATATGCCCCATTAATTGATGAAGCGGTTGTTTATGCAAAAGCACAAAGTGCAGATAAAGCACAGCAATTAATTGATGCAGAAGATAAATTAGCGGTAAACATCGGTTTGGAAATTTTAAAAATTGTCCCAGGACGTATTTCAACTGAAGTGGATGCGCGCCTTTCTTACGATACCCAAGCAACCGTTGAAAAAGCACGTAAACTTATCGCACTTTATAATGCGGCAGGTATTTCAAATGATCGTATCTTGATCAAAATTGCTTCAACATGGCAAGGTATTCGTGCGGCAGAAATTCTTGAAAAAGAAGGCATTAACTGTAACTTAACGTTATTATTCTCAGAAGCGCAAGCTCGCGCATGTGCTGAAGCGGGTGTTTACTTAATTTCGCCATTCGTAGGTCGTATTTTAGACTGGTA